>CAZMFZ010000037.1:0-3760 GCA_964565665.1 uncultured Bifidobacteriaceae bacterium
TTACCAAGTATTCAAAGGTACTAACGCTCCATTTAAGGCAAATGACTCTTATTCTCATTTCACCTTTGCAGATATAGATGGTGATGGCATAAAAGAAGGAATACAATATGAGAATAATCCAAGATCTTTTAAAATTCTTAAAAATACTACTGGCTCGGCAAGTAACATCCAATTTGCTACTGTTGCGGCTACTAGTGTAGGTTTGCCTGATTTTTTTAATAATGCAAGTTCCTTCATCGTTCCTGCGTTCTCCGATTTGGATAATGACGGCATCAACGATGTGTCTAGTTTTTATATTGTTCGAAAATATTTTAAAAACACAGGAACGGCATCTGCCGCTTCGTTTGTAGAATTAAATACTACCAATGCCCCTTTTAGTTTTACCCCAAGTAGCAATGTAGGTCGAAATGTTTTCCCAGCGTTTGCTGACTTAGATGGCGATGGTACGGACGAAATTATCTATGGAAACTACGAAAACGAAGTTATTATTGGTAAAAACACTGCTTCTGGGACTAATTTGAGTTTTGCCACAATACCCAGTAGCAACAATCCATTTTCGATTCCAACTACACAAACACAATTTGCTTTTTTTAGCCCTACAGATATAGATAACGATGGAGACATAGATATTTTAGCTTTCGGTGGAGATGAAAATAAAAAGGAATTTTATTTGTTTGAAAATAAACTCAATTCCAATAGACCAACGCTTACTGATATTTCTCTGAATGCAACTTTTGGTCAGTTACTTAGTATTCCAGTTACAGCTATTGGTGCTAACTTCGCAGATCTTGATGGTCAAACGCTTCAAAAATTAAGGATTACTAGCTTACCAACCAATGGGGCATTGAGTATATCTGGAGTAGCTGCAGTGGCAAACCAAGAGTATACAGTTGCAGGAATTTCATCTATTGTTTACCTGCCAAATATGGGCTACCAAGGTGCTGATATGTTTGGTTGGAATGGTAGCGATGGTTTGGCTTATGCCGCTAGTGGTGCTACTACTACTATCAATGTAATAACAGTAAACAGTGCGCCAACACTTACCAATATTTCTCTGGATGCTACGGCTGGTCAGTTACTAAATATTCCAGTTACAGCCATTGGTGCTAACTTCGCAGATGTAGATGGTCAAACGCTTCAAAAATTAAGGATTACTAGCTTGCCAACTAAAGGCACATTGAGTATATCTGGAGTGGCTGCGGTGGTAAACCAAGAATATACGTTTTCTAGTATCAGTTCAGTTTCTTATTTACCAAATTCAAGTTACCAAGGCTCAGATATGTTTGGTTGGAATGGTAGCGATGGTGTAGCTTATGCTGCTACTGGTGCAACTACTACTATCAATATCGTAACTGTGGCTGGAGTTTCTACTATTCCAGGAACTACTACTGGTCTGTCGCAAGGTTTACAAAACGATGTATCTGTATATCCTGTTCCTTCTTACAAAACGCTATATGTAAAACTAGGCAATAGTAAAGGGCTTGTTACTACCAAAGTATATGACCTAGCTGGTACAGAATTGTTTGAAACCAATACCTACAGTATGGCTTCAGATTTTGTGTTGGAATTACCAATAGAAACGCTTCCACAGGGAACATATATTTTGAAAATAATAACTAGCGATAGCATCGTTACCAAGAAGTTTATCAAGAACTAGTTTTTATCAATTTCTTACAAAAAGACTGTCCGAATTTTTTGGGCAGCCTTTTTTGTTAGTTATGTTCCTTCTCAGCCACTGCTTGAGTACCTGAATGCAGCATCTAACCCCGTTGGTTTGTTCCCATCTGTAAAAATATGATTGGCTATTATTGAAAAGATATACACTTGCTTTATCATAGGTTTGGGTGTATAATGGTTCGCCAAATGTCTTTTCTTCAACCGCTTCAATTAGGTATTCAAGTGGATCTCATGCAAAAAATTATTATGAGGCATGAAATTTCCACTAAGATTACGAAACGTTAGTCGGTCAATTAATATAATCTCCTCCTTTATTAAATACCTGAACATTAAGCCAAAGCTTTAAAAATTGACTTGTACTTTTTAAATCCTCAAGTATCAAAGATTCTATATTTGAGGAATCATCTTTTTTTATAACCTCTTTTTTAATTTTTCCCTTTCTGCTTCGGGTATTTGGGAAAATTATCCTCTACTTGGTCGTTTGTAAATTGAACATTGAATTCCATGTTTCCTTTATTTTATAGTTCAATTTTACAATTTTCACAAATAAAGTCAAATGCTAGATTTGCAATGACAATTGTTGTTATAGGTAGTTTCCTTCTTTGAGTATTTATCACTTTCGATTTTGGGCAGAAGTTTCGTTCGCAAGGGAATTTGGTAAAAGTCATTTATCCAAAACAGTTACAATTAGCTTCAGAAGTTGCAAAACGAATGTCAATAGTTTTAGACAAATAGCTGCGTTTGCCCCAATTTTGCGAGCACTGGCTCCATCCATTTTTCTGGCAAGGTTTGAATGGCGGTAGAAAGTTTATTTTGCCAATACTCAGTCACCTCTTTTACCTCTTCTCTGTAAATGCGGTGCTCTATTAATTGATAGCTGTCTTTTTCGTATAGCACCACATCGATAGGGAAGTCCACATCGTTGGCACTCACGCGGGTAGAATCAAATGAAAGCAATCCGGTTTTCAGACAGAAGTTCAAAGTTGAATCTTGGGTAATGGTTCGGTTCAAAATTGGTTTTCCGTAGCCGCTATTGCCTATAATAATAAATGGAGAACCGTCATCGCCTATTTCTATCCAATTGCCTTGTGGATAAAGTAAAAATAATTTGTGAGAGTCGTCATTTTCCAATTGTCCGCCTATAATTGCATATAGATCGAAAAATAAACCGCTTTTTACCAGAAATGCCTTATCTTCTTCTGCCACTCTTCTCAATTGCTCGGCTAAGCTATTAACCGCCTTGTACATTTTATCATATACTCGGTCGTTCACTTCCAATATTTCTTTAAAATAAGTGATGGCTTTATCTCTTACAGAGCGAAGCCCGGAGGTCATGATAAACAAAGAGTGATGGTCGCGCTGGTGGACAAATATTTTTTTGCCTGTTGAACATTCATTTCCAGAAGTAAGTCTGGTATCGGCAATAGCCACGATTCCGCTTTTTACTTTGATGCCTAAACAATATGTCATTTAATTTGAAAGGTAGTTTTTAAGGTGCCAAAATTTAAGAATCCATAAATTTAGAAAAAATGAATACGATTGCAATTTCAACTTTCCCAAAGTTTAAACTTTGGGAAAGTTCCATGATCAAACTTCCCCCAAAAAATAAATAACTATTCAATTTTAGGGGAAGTAAAGCTAAATCTAAAAAAAAAATATATAAGCCGTAAGCCGGGTTCTGTGTCCCGATTTGCATCGGTATTCTATCATTTATCTACGGTTGCATTTGCACACAACCTCTAGCAGCCTACCCTTCCTGACGAGCTTTGCAGCTACCGAGACGAGCAGCCTCTTATTCAAGATTTATTTGGCCTTTCAACCCGCAAGGTTTATCGTGCTCTCGTTGTTGCCTTCGAGACGGTGAGCTCTTACCTCGCCTTTTCACCCTTCCCCCACCTAAGCAGGGAGGTATTTTTTCTGTGACACTTTCTGTGAAAGAAAACTTTCGCCTTCAATCCTCCTGAAGTTATCAGGATACGGTGCTCTGTGTTGCCCGGACTTTCCTCCCAAAATTTATTTCGGGCGATAGAATGGCTTATATATTCGCAAAAATAGCCCTTTCGCAGCTTTAAAGCTATTAAAT
>CAZMFZ010000037.1:3770-28008 GCA_964565665.1 uncultured Bifidobacteriaceae bacterium
GGTTATATGCTGCGTAAAAGCTAGAAAATCACTATAACTTTTGTTATATTGCAAACATTAACAAATGTTATAACTCGTTCGGAGTATTAACATTTGTAATAAACACAGATTAACAATTGTAATACTTAGTTGCTATAAATGGAAATAAACCTGAGAATCAACCAGTTAATAGACAAGTTAGGCTATAATAAAAGCAGTTTTGCAGCCAAAATAGGCGTGTCTCAGCCTATAATTACCCATATCACCACAGGGAGAAACAACCCTGGGTTAGAGGTGATTCAGAAGATACTGACAAATTGTCCGGAGGTAAATCCCGAATGGTTAATTTTGGATAGGGGAGAGATGATACTAAACAATCAGTTGAAGAAAAAATTGATAACTGATTTACTATCAGATATTAATATATCTATAGTTAAAGCTGAAAATGAAGTATCAATACTAAAAGATAAGGCTGAAATGCTTAGAAAAATGTTGCAAGAGCAGTAGATTAAAAAAGTTTAAAGTTAAAGAAGCTTATCATATTTAACTATAATTCATTTATTTCCGCAACTATAAATGTGCTACCTCCAATAAAGATAAAATCATCATTAAGAGCCAATTGAGAGGCTTTTGCTAATGCAGCATTTGCATTTATTATTATTTCACCTCTTAAGCCAAATTTTTCTGCTTTTTCAGCAAGCAAATCTGCGGGTAAGGCCCTTTCAATGGTAGGTTGCGTGAATATATAATGTGCATTTTTGGGCAACAGAGCCAGTATCAAGTCGTGCTCCTTCTCTTTTACCATTCCAATTACCACAAATAAATTATTATAAGTAGTAGAATTTATTTGAGCTACAATTTCTCTAATTCCCGCTTCATTATGGCCTGTATCGCAAACTGTAAGTGGATTTTGAGCTAGTATTTGCCATCTTCCTTTTAGGTTTGTAAGCTGTTTTACTTCAAGTAAAGCTTTAAGTAAATGGTTTTTATTAATACTAAGTCCTTGTATATTAAGTAGTTGCCACGCTTTAACTATTCCTTTTATGTTTTTTAATTGGTAATTGCCTTGAAGTCCACATTTAACATTTGTAAATTCTATTTCCTCATTTACCTTTATGTTAAATATGCGTATTCCTTCACCTAGCCCTTTATCTTCAATTGAAATATCGGATGTGAAATAAATCTGTGAATTTTCTTTACTGGCTTTATCAATAAATACCTGCCTTATTTCAGGTTGATTTTCACTAATTATTATGGGAACGTCAGGTTTGATAATTCCCGCTTTTTCGGCTGCTATTTCGGGCAAAGTATCGCCTAGTAGCTCTTTATGGTCGTAGCTTATATTTGTAATGATGCATAACTTTGGCAAAATGATGTTTGTAGCATCTAATCTGCCGCCTAACCCCACTTCAATAACTGCCCAATCTACATTTTGCTCCGCAAAATATTGAAATGCCATCACTGTAGTTATCTCAAAAAAAGATGGTTTTATTTCTTCTATTATATGGCTTGTCTGATTAATAAATGCTGTCACAAAGGTCTGAGTAGCCTCTTTTCCATCAATTTTTATTCTTTCAGTAAAATTTTTTAAGTGGGGAGATGTAAACAGGCCAGTTTTATACCCTGCACACTGCAACATTGCAGCCAATATATGTGAAGTTGAGCCTTTTCCATTGGTTCCCGCCACATGAATAGAATGAAACCTGTTTTGTGGGTTGCCTAATGCTACACAAAGTTTCTCAGTATTTTGTAGACCTGGTTTATAAGCTGCACTGCCAATTTTATGATACATGGGCAGTTTTTCATAGATAAATTTTATGGCTTCATCGAAGTTCATGCCTTTTTTAAAATATAATTTAAAAATGTGAAACAGAAAATATTGTTATTCGTATATAAACTTAAATTATTTCAATAAATATTATCGTATTATACTACCTTTTAAATCGTAAAAATCATGGATATCGTTTATACTTTCGGAGCTTTCTTAGTTGGAGCAATTATGTTGGTGTTTTTATCTAATTTCTTGATAAGAGACACCGCAATCGACTAAATTTCGTGTGTTCGTGTAGCTTTAACATTACTTTCTTCTTAAAATTCCACTTTTTAGATTGGTAAAATTGGAATATGGAACTGGAAACTGCCATTACAGCTAATTATATTTAATATTCTATAGAAAAAAAGCGTCTTTTAACTGAGACGCTTTTTTTGTGAATAAACAAATTTTAAGCCCAATTTCACTATTTTTGTCAATATAGATGCCTATTAAATATGACAAAAAAGCTTTTAATTACCATCCCATTTTTTTTTATTGGATTTGCAAATTTATCAGCTCAAAACGAATCCTATTTCCTTCCTTATAATTCTCAAGAAAATAAATATTATTGGAAGAATAATGCATTGCTTCCCAAAGACTATTGGCAGCAAGATGTAGCTTACACTATAAAAGCTACTATTGACGATAGCACAGACATTATCAATGGAGACCTTTATAAATTGAGTTACACTAACAATTCTCACCACGAATTGGAAGAGCTTTATTTTCACTTGTACGACAATGCTTTTCAGCAAGATTCCTACTACCATCAATTGTGGAAAGACAATAAACAAGAGCCAAAATTTGGCAAATATGAAAAGCAAAAACTAGGAATATTAACTGAAAACTGGCAAGTGAATGGCCAAGTTGTAAAAACACAACTTGACAATACCATTCTAAAAGTATACTTGAATGAGCCTTTGAAACCTGGTGAAATCATAGATGTAACCTGCTCATTTAAAAGCCATTGGGATGGTGGAGGCTCAATGCGTAGGCGGAGTAAAACTTACAAAATTAAAGGTACTAAGCACTTTGATGGAGTACATTGGTATCCGATTATTTGTGCCTACGACAAACAATTTACTTGGCACACCGACCAACATTTGGACAAAGAATATTATGCCGATTTCGGCAGTTTTGAAGTTGAATTGACCTTTCCGCAAGAATATATTGTAGAGGCTACCGGACTTTTGAAAAATGAAAATGAAGTATTGCCTGAAGATTTGAAGCAGAAACTAAATCTTAAAAATTTCAAAGACAAGCCTTTTGATTCGCCTGCTTCTATTATAATACCAAAAGAAGTAGGCAAAACCAAGACTTGGAAATATTATGCGGTGAATGTGCATAATTTTGCTTTCACAGCCGATCCATTGTACCGATTTGAAACCATAGATCTAAATGGAATAAAGGTGACGGCTTTAGCACAAGAAACGCATGCTTCCAAATGGCAGGAATCTGCTGCATTTACAGCAAAAGTAATGCAAACCTATATCAGTGATTTTGGAGCCTATATTTGGCCAAAAATAATAGTTGCCGATGCTGACGATGGCATGGAATATCCGATGCTTACGCTTGATGGTGGTACTTATCCACAACACCAATATTTGCTGGCCCATGAAATTGGACACATGTGGTTTTATGGCATGTTGGGGTCGAATGAGACATACAGAGCTAGTTTAGATGAAGGATTTGCCCAGTTTCTCACTATTTGGAGTATGGATAAGCTCACAGGGAGTAAGAAATTTAAACCAGCACCATACAAATTTCTGCAAAAGTTTTCTGACAGTACTGTAAACCGCTACGACAGGCTCTATACACCTTACTTAACCGATGTTTGGACTGGATATGATGAACCTCTGAATACGCATTCCAATGGTTTTAACAGTGGAATCAGGCAAACTGCTGGCTACCGATTGGTCTATCACAAAACGGGGGTGATGCTATACAATCTAAAATATGTGTTGGGCGATTCTCTCTTTGCAGGAGCTATGCAGCATTATGTAAAAAAATGGACTGGAGCCCATCCATATCCTCAAGATTTTCGTGAAGCTATCACCGCATATGTAAATACCGACCTTACTTGGTTTTTCGACCAATGGATGGAAACCACAAAGAACTTAGATTACAAAATTGCTAATGTAAAAAAGCTAAAGTTTGAGAATACTTCCAGAGTAGATAGCCTAATAATTAATAATTATCAAGTTACATTTTCAAGACTTGGCAGAATGGAAATGCCAATTGACTTCACAATCACCAATTGGAATGGCAAAAAGTTCAACTATTACATTCCCAACAGCTGGTTTGTAAAGCCCACTCAAGCCACTATTTTACCCAAATGGTATGGTTGGGATTTGCTTAATAGCACTTACCATAGCACCGTTACCATTACTGGAAATATAAAAGATATTGAAATAGACCCCAGTCATACTTTAGCAGATAAAGACCTGACTAACAACTCTTTAAACAGTTTCTACGACATTAAAATAAAGCACAATCTCATCAATTCGCCCTCGTGGGAAAAGTTGAAAGTATATCTCAGACCAGCCCTTTGGTGGAATAGGTTTGATGGCTTGCAAATCGGTGCGGGAAGTAGCCGAGAATATTTCAACCAAAATTATTGGCAAGAAATGACGGTGTGGTATAATTCGAGATTGGCTCAAGACAATATTTTTCAAGATGATTCAAAAAAGAATCGAAGTATCTCAATTCAATTTAGTGACAAATACAATTTATCAAAGCATTGGAAACAACTTTTCTATCTGTCTGAATTTCAATTCAATGCAGGTTTAGTAAAACATCAGGTGGGTTTTGAGAAAATATTTAGGTATCAAGATTTGAGAAACCCCCGCTATACCAAATTGTTTATCTACCATGGATTAATGTACAGAGATTTGCCTTCGGATAGGCTTTACCTCATTTATCCCGAGCATTGGAGTATCGGCAAGTTCAATACGTATATTCAGTTGGGTATTACTAGAAATTATCCCATCAAAACCAATGGCAATGGACAGTGGACATTGGAGGCCAGACTACCAGGTATTTACAATGATTTTAACTATTCTTTTGTGCAATATACTAGCATCGTAAATTATAATATATCAAAATTTGAATGGAAAATAAGAGCTTTTGGGAGGTTTGGTTTTGGAAATACGCCTCTCGAATCTTCTCTTTATTTGGCAGGAGCATCACCCGAACAGCTTTATAACAACAAACTCACTAGAGCTACAGGTTTTGTGCCGAGCAATTGGGAAGGCTTTGGAGCTAATGTAAATCATTTTCAAATGGGTGGTGGATTGAATATTAGAGGCTATGCTGGGTATGTAGCCCCCGAAACTGATAATGGCACTCAAATACTCAATTATGTAGGCAAATCCGGAGCTTCGATTTCGATGGAGCTTGATTTCGACAAGTTTTTCCCTATCAAGCCAAGCAAATACACTAAATATTTTCACTTCGACACTTATTTGTTTCATGATATGGGCGTATTGGCTATCAGCAACTTGGCCAACAATCAACGTTTGGGAAAATTGAGAACTTCTTCAGGCATAGGAACGGCATTAACAATAAAAATTGACCAAATGAATATCAAACCTTTCACCATTCGGTTCGATATGCCTTTGCTACTCAATGCAACCCCAGCAGGAACAGACAATGCGGCTTTCAGGTATGTAGTGGGAATAAATAGGAGCTTTTGAGGAGAAATAGCGTATTTGTCTTGATATGTTATTGGGTTTGTAAAATGCCAGAAGTTAGATAAAGGGCAATCCGAAAAACGCTATGTGAAGCTCATCTAGCCCTGTATGCAATACTTTCGAGTCTTTGTCTATGGCTTTTATTCTCATTGCATCCTCTATTGCGAATTAGGTTTTTTTTAGCGTGCTAAGCTCCCTAAATTGATTTGGTGATATTTTATTTTGCCCTCTTGTTTTAAATTTCCGGTCATTATTCAGCATTTTCAAATTTTATTTATAAAAATTAAATTGTTGAGTATGGGTATCCCTGTCTTTATTTGTCTTTAACATAGAAACGTGCTCTAATGGACAAAGCTTCTGATACGGAAATAACTGAAAACTCGCTTTTGCAGCAAATAGCTGACGGAAGCGAAAGTGCTTTCGAAATGCTTTTCAGGCAATACTACCGCACACTTTGCAACTACGCTTACGGGCGAATTTCCGACAGGCAGGAAGCCGAAGAAGTGGTGCAGGAAATGTATTGCCGGATATGGGAGCAAAAAGAAAAGCTAGTAAAACTACTATCTGTGAAAGCGTATTTATTTCGCTGCGTTCATAATAGTTGTTTAAATAAAATTAGGCATACAAAAATCAGACAGGAATATATGGAACATTCGGTAAGAGAAAATTCGATAGAGGTATCTCCGGTTACTGGGTTTCAACTGAGAGAATTGCAAGACAAATTGCAGGCAGCCATTTCGGGTTTGCCAGAGCAATGTGGATCGGTTTTTAAACTAAGCCGCTACGAAGAAATGAGCTATAAAGAAATAGCATCTGTATTAGGCATTTCTATCAAAACAGTAGAAAACCACATGGGAAAAGCATTGAAACTGATGCGAGTGCAAATGGCAGAATACTTGACAGTATTTACATTATTATTTACTCACCTTTTATTTTAGTGAATATGAAAGAAAAGGAATTAGATAATCTGATAGCAAACTGGGTGACGGGCGAAATAAGCACACCAGATAAAGAGAAATTAGACCGTTGGATAGCTGAAAATCCTGAGCAGAAATCGATTTTAGATAATACCAAATCGATTTGGGAAACTAGTGCAGCTATAGGACACAGCATCGAAGTAAATGAGGATTTGGCTTGGTCAAATGTAGCATCGAAGTTAAAGCATGGAAAAGCAGTTGGCTTTCATCAAAATAAGGCTTTCTGGGCTATAGCGGCATCTTTCGCTTTATTGCTCACCGTTGGGTATGTGTTTTTCAATACATTAATACCAGATGAAGTAGAGGAGGAAGCATTTTCAACCCATTGGTCTGCCTCTCAGGCTGCGGTCTCAAAAGCTTTGGCTGATGGCTCGGTAGTGGTGCTCAACAAAGGAGCTAAACTATCAATGCCTTCCAAATTTTCTAAAAATGAACGCCATGTGAAGCTGGAAGGTGAGGCTTCGTTTGATGTGAAGCGAATGCCCGAGAAGCCATTTATCATTGATGCAGGTTCATTTGCTCATGTGCAGGTATTGGGTACGAGTTTCAATGTAAAAGCAAATGCAGACGGAAGTGTTGAAGTAAAAGTGAGGACGGGGAAAGTAAAATTATTTAGTGCGGATAATAATGAAGTGATATTGTTGCCTGACGATTTGGGCTATTTCAACCCGAAAACAAAAGAGATAACCAAATCTACCAATAGCGACCCCAATTATGATTTATGGCGAACCAAGAGACTGGTTTTTAATAATACTGAGCTGGCAAAAGTAGTGGAAGTGCTGAGTGGATATTATGAAACTAGCATTGATATAGATTCGAAAGGCTTAAAGAAAATGCGACTTACAGCCACATTTGCCAACGAACCGCTAGATCAAGTGCTTGAATTAATCAAAGAAAGCCTGGAAATAGATGTGGTGAAAAGCGGAAGTAAATTCACTATTATCGAAAAAGAGAATGTGAATTATATGTTTGAGTAGAAAACCTTACCCCACCCCCTCTCCTTTAAATAAGGGGTGACTTTAGGTCAAAGATTTAATTCAATAAAGTTGG
The DNA here is from genome assembly GCA_964565665.1 of uncultured Bifidobacteriaceae bacterium. Taxonomy (GTDB): domain Bacteria; phylum Bacteroidota; class Bacteroidia; order Cytophagales; family UBA9547; genus CAZMFZ01. The sequence goes on from CAZMFZ010000037.1 coordinate 11,282, forward strand.
TTTTACATTATCAAAACGTTTTATTAATGAAAATGAACATCATAGACACCCTAGTATTTATATTGAACCGAAAATTTCTTATTCCGATCAATAATTTAAATGGTGGTTACAATCTCAATAAAGATTTGGGAATGAACCAATGGGAGCAAATGGAAATGCTACTTTATGTGGAAAATGAATTCCGAATTCAAATCGAAGACAAAGAAATACATTCGCTCCAAACCATTCAAGATGTGGTAGCTTGTATTGAAAAGCACATCATTTTTATTAAATAAAAATCAATTCTTAACAGTTTAAAAAATGAAAACGAATATCAAAAAATATATCGCTGGCGTTAGCTATGTCCTTGTGCTATTGACAGTTATGGTTAATAAATCGAAAGCACAATCGTCTATTTTGCAACGCCCCGTGTACCTTGAAATCAAAAATATGAGAGCAGACAAGGCGCTGGAACTGATAAGCAAGCAATGCAATTTTAATTTTACCTATAATACCAGTTTGTTTAGTGCCGATAGCACCATTAGCATATACTCTCAGGGAGCAAATGTGAAACAGGTATTGGATAAAATTTTTAAAAACAGTTTTGAATACAAGGTGAAAGGCAATAACCTCATCATTGCCAGACCAGTTCCAAAACCTGCTCAACCAACTCCTAAGAAAAAAACTGCCACCAATTATGTGATTCAAGGAGCCATTACCAACCAAATTACGGGAGAAAATATTGCTTTCGCCAGTGTATACGATACGGCTTCGCTTGCCTCTGCAGTTACCAATGTACAAGGCTTTTTCAAGCTGGTAATAGAAAGCAAAACCAATGAATCAAAGTTGGCGATTGCTGTGAGCAAAAAGGATTTTATTGATACCGTAATTGTAATTGAACCTGAAATCGATAGCCGTTTGGCAGTTTCATTATTGCCCCAACCTGTGATTGTTGAGAAAATAATTCAAACGGAAACCATCAGAGATACGCATTATATAGAAGTATTGAAGCCATTGGTCGAAGATAAAAAAGAACTTTCGGATGAAAAATGGCTACGTTTTCTTGCGTCATTAAATCAAAGAACATCAGCCGTTAACATTGCTGAAAACAGAGATCATTATACCCAATTTTCTATTGTTCCGGCTTTGGGAACAGATGGGGCTGCAAGTACTTTATATACATATCATTTGTCGCTCAATTTATTGGGGGGATATACAGGAGGCATAAATGGATTAGAAGCAGGCTCAATTTTTAATCTGAATAAAGGCAAAGTACGTGGCACGCAACTAGCGGGATTGTTCAATGCCACAGGCGGGAATGTGACTGGTTTACAAGCCGCAGGATTTATCAATAAAGTATATGGCAGTACAAAAGGCGTACAGTCTGCAGGGTTTATGAATATTAATTCCGATTCTTTGAAAGGAATACAATTGTCAGGATTTATGAATATTAATGGGGGGGCTTTCCAAGGCTTGCAGGCTGCCGGAATTATCAATATTGAAGGTAAAAGCTTGAATGGAGCACAATATGCAGGGTTTATGAATATAAATGACGATAGTTTGAATGGCATTCAAGCTGCTGGATTCTTGAATATTCAGGGTGGGAAATTGAGTGGAGTTCAACTGGCAGGGTTTTGTAATTTGGCAACACACAATTCAGATGTGCAAGCAGCCGGTTTTGTTAATGTAGTAGATACTTCGGAAGTTCAGCTAGCAGGTTTTATAAATATTAGCCGCAAAGTTAATACACAAATTGCAGGCTTTATCAATTTAGCAGATACCGCCAATGGCTTTCAGGCTGCAGGATTTATAAATTTAGCTAAGGCTTTTAACGGAGTACATATTGGAGTGATAAATATAGCAGATACATGCAAGGGACTTCCAATAGGTGTTTTGTCGATCATCAAAAAAGGACTTCATCAAATAGAAGTTAGTACCAATGAGGTTACCTATGTCAACTTAGCCTTTCGAGGTGGAATAAAGAAATTGTATACTGTAATTACTGTAGGGGCAAGTCCTATCAAAGACCAATACAAATTTATGTATGGCTTTGGTATAGGTCATTCATTTGTATTTAATCAAAAATCTAATATTAATGTAGAGCTCTTTGCCAATCAACTTCATTTGGGCAATTGGGACCAGTACAACAGTATTTATGGTCTGAAATTGGCCTATGAGCATTATTTAACACACAAAATTTCACTTTTTGCTGGAGCATCTGTCAATCTTAATTTGTATGATTCAAAAGATGAATCAAAAAAGCCGTTTGCTCAGGTAGCTTTTGGAGGCAGAAAACTTTTTCAGGAAAACTACAATGACGGCTACCAAATGAACGGTTGGATTGGTTTCAATGCTGGAATTAGATTTTTGTAGTTCCGACATATAAATTATTAAACTAATCTGATTCCTGGTAAAAAATGAGAGTCTTTAGTATTGGCAGTAAAAAGTGGGGTTTCGTGGTAAATGGCGGTTGCGGCAATGAGCATATCAGGCACACTCAATTTGTGGCTCAAAGCGCTATGAGATACACCAAAATATTCGAATCTAAAGCAATCTTATTTATCATAATCGTTTGCTTCGTCTCGGTCAAATTTAAAATTGCTCAAGTTAATTCTTACTCCATCAAATACAGACCTAATTTTCCTTATCCTTTCCTCCTTAGAAATAATTGGAATGGTCTTTTTGACTTCTACACTCACCTTTTGCCCGAAAAATTCTTTAGGTATCTCGATGCTGTGATTTTCGCTGGTGGGAATAAAACTGGTTATATACATCATTTTAACGGAGTTTTTGATTATCGATATTTTACACTAAAACCCTTATCAATACCAAATATACAACCATGAAGCGACTTTAAAAAACACTGTAATTCTCAATTTTCAATCTGAACAAGATTTAAGATTCAGAAACCAATTTTAACCAAGGACAACAAAATGTAATCTATTGGTAGCAAACCGTTGTTTGAACTGCCATGAAATTAGTATGTTTATTAATTACTGAATCAACTCATTACATCCTTTTATCAATTCTAATTTTACACAACTTAATTAACCTCTAGCATGAATTCACTATTGAAATTTATTAGCATCACATGGGCAATAGCTTTGCCTTTGTGGAGCTTTTCTAGCGATGATACCATTGAAAAATACACATTGAGCGGCTATATCAAAGATGCCAAAAATGGGGAAGACTTGATTGGAGCTTCGCTTTTTATAAAAGAATTGAAATCGGGCACCAACACAAACGCCTATGGTTTTTATTCTATCACCCTTCCCAAAGGCACTTATACTGTGTTGATAAGCTATTTGGGTTACAAATCTACTTTGCAACAATTAGATCTCTCTCAGAATATAACCCAAAACTTTGCCTTAGAAGATGAAAGCATTAAGACTGATGAAGTAGTAATAAGCGAACGCAGAAAAGATGAAAACGTGCAAGCAGTACAAATGAGTATGAACCGACTTACAATAGAGCAAATGAAGAAAATCCCAGTGCTTTTTGGTGAGGTAGATGTGATTAAAAACATACAGCAGTTGCCTGGTGTTCAATCTGTTGGTGAAGGATCTTCGGCATTTTTTGTTCGTGGTGGCAGCTCTGATCAAAATCTGATTTTGCTTGATGAAGCACCAGTATACAATGCTTCGCATTTGGCAGGTATATTTTCAGTATTCAATGGCGATGCCATCAAAAGTGCAGAGATCTACAAAGGCGGTATTCCTGCTCAATATGGAGGCAGACTCTCCTCTGTGGTCGACATCAGAACTCGTGATGGGAATATGAAAAAGTTCGCAGGAACGGCTTCCATTGGCCTGCTATCATCTAAAGCCACCATAGAAGGGCCGATTGTGAAAGATAAAGGTTCGTTTGTAGTCTCAGCTCGAAGAACTTATTTTGATTTATTTCTCAAAGCTTCTTCTGATCCAGCATTAAGAGGCACTTCTATTTACTTTTATGATTTGAATGCAAAAGTCAATTACAATCTAGGACCCAGAGATCGCATTTTTGCTGCTGGGTATTTTGGGCAAGATGTACTGAAAACTAATCAGTTTGGGCTTGATTGGGGCAATGCCACCGCAACAGTTCGCTGGAATCATATTTTCAACAACAAACTTTTCTCAAACACCACCGCTATTTTCAGCGATTTCAACTATGGTTTGGGGCTTACATCGGGCGTACAGGCATTCAGATGGGAGGCAAAAATTCAAGAATTGAGTTTGAAACAAGATTTTAGCTATTTTCTCAATACCAATAATGAAATAAAATTTGGATTGCAGCTTACCAACAGGGCTTTTCAGCCCGGAACTATTATGCCGAAATCTGAAATTTCTATTTTTAAAGAAACTAGAATGCCTTTGAATAACGCTGTCGAATACGCATTTTATGCCAGTAATGACCAGAAATTAACCGAAAGACTAACTTTGCAATACGGGCTTAGATTTACACTTTTCCAAAATAACGGAGCAACTGTATATGATTATAAAAATGGAAAGCCAACCGATAAAGACGACATTACCGACACCCTCAAATTCGATTATTTTGATGTTGACAAATCGTATTATGGCTTTGAACCACGCTTTGGAGCCAGATTTGCTCTTGATGAAAACAGCTCTTTGAAAGCTTCTTACAACCATACTTACCAATTTATGCACCAATTGTCTAATTCGGCCTCGCCATTGCCCATTACCATGTGGGTGCCGAGTTCTAGGTATATTTCACCCCAAACATCCGATCAAGTCGCTTTGGGTTATTTCCGAAATTTGCTCGACAACCAAATCGAATTTTCAGTCGAGGGATATTACAAATGGCTCAATAACACCATAGATTTCAAAGATGATGCACAATTGTTATTAAATCCAACTGTAGAAACCGAAGTATTGCGTGGTACTGGCTATTCATACGGAGCTGAATTTTCAGTAAAGAAAACAGCAGGAAAATTCACTTGGTCGGCAGCTTATACTCTATCATGGACCAAACTGAAAATACCAGGTATTAATGAAGATCGTGAATATTTCGCCTCTTGGGACAGAAGGCACAACCTGAATACCAATCTCTTTTATGAAATTACTCCACGCTGGAGCATTGGTGCGGCTTGGACTTACGGCACAGGTAGGCCTATCACTTTACCGGCTGGTAAGTACGATCACGAACAAACCTCTGTACTCGTATTTTCAGAACGAAATGGTGAGCGGACTCCCGCTTTTCACAGATTGGATTTGTCTGCAAACTTAAAAAGCAAGAAAAAACCGGGTAGAAAGTGGGATAGTGTATGGAACTTCTCGGTTTACAATGCCTATAATAGAAAAAATCCCTTCTCAGTTTATACTCAAAATGTGGGCGTAGGGGGCTCAAATGCAACACAAACCAACAATAAGCAAATCGTTATGCTTTGGTTTTTCCCAATCATCCCATCTGTAACTTATACCATTAATTTCTAAACTTAAATTTGAAAAAATGAAAAATCCCCAAATTATCCCAATAGCCCTACTTTCAATCATTATAATGTATTGTGGCAAACCTATCGATATTACCGACCAGTACGAACTAGACGAAAATTCAAATCGTATTCCCAAAATAGCCTTCGAAGGCAGAATTTCAAACCAAATAGATTCTAATTATGTAAAAATTAGAAGAGTAGTAGGAATTCGCAGTTCAAAATCTCCAATTATAGAAAATGCGTCTGTAACCGTCAGCGATAATCGAGGTAATAGCGAGCTTTTGACTTATGTGGGATACGGCCGCTATCAATGTTTGTCGCTTTTGGGAATTAATGATGGTAGGGTTTATACCATGACTGCAGATGTAGAAGGTAAAACTTATTCTGCTATATCTGTAATGCCCAATACACCATTACCATTTGACTCAGTAATATCTGTGGCAGATGAGGAAAATGAAGGGAAATTTAAAGTATTAATTTATGCAAAAGTTCATACAGAATTTGATGAATATTATTTATTTCAAAATTTTGTAAACGATACTTTGCAAAATGGACCAGGCGATATTGATTATGCTGACAATTCAATACTAAATGGTAAAATCAATGGATTTGAAGTTGCTAATAATTTGGAAAAAGGGGTAGTTTTTCGCTATAAATTTTATTCACTTACCAAAGAGGCTTTTAAATTTTACGAAGGTATAAGCTCGCAGTTAAATAACGATGGGGGCGTATTTACCACACCTCCAGCCAATGTAAAGGGCAATATTGCAAGGGCAGGCGGGCTGTTCCAAGGTACTTATTTCTTAACTGATACTATTACAGTCAGGTAAACTATCTTCCCAGCCCACACTTCAAGCGACTGTGGGCGGAGATTACCCCCTGCAAAAACAGAATTAAAAGCCCGATGCTGAGATTAGATTATATTCGCCATAGACCTTAAGGAAGGCGAGTTGCATTTATAATGAGGCACATTTACAACCTAATTTTTACTTTGATTTTCATCTTCTTTACGTACCTTGGTTAAGTACGTAATTTCAATTCTCCTATTCTCAATTCTGCCATGTTCAGTTTTATTATCAGCAATTGGCTTGTCGGGTCCATAGCCTTTATATTGTAATCTATCGGCAGAAATGCCTTTTTCAGCTAAAAAACAAGCTATTTCTTTTGCTCTTTCAAATGAAATTTTCTTATTTTTAGCGTAGTCGCCTTTGCTATCTGTATGGCCTGCAATTTCTATCATTACGGTTGGCATTTGCTTCAATATAAATGCAATGCTATCAAGCACAATTCCTGAAGCGGAAGTAAGCACTGGTGTACCTTTGAAAAAAGACAAATTCTTTATCGTATGCACACTGCCAGAATCGGGAAGTGGTTTTAAAGAAAAATTCTTATCGATTTTATAATCAACTCCTGATTCTAAGGTGTAAATAGTTTCTTTTTGGGTGAAATAATTATCATTGTCGATAGTCACAATATAAGGATAGCCGGCTGGCACTTTAATAGAAAATCGACCAGTTTTAGGGTCGGTATTTGAAATATATTCTGAATACCCATCCAGATTTTTCAAATGCAAAGTGGCATTTAGTCTTTTTGCAATATTAACGCTTGATAAAATTTCACCGTCTATTTCTACTTGAGCCTCATATCGCAATGTTTTGGGCAAATTGACTTTAAAATAATCAAACTCTAAAATAGAATCATTATCAAAGTTTGGAGAATTATAAAACGCCTCGTTGCCAGAAGATGAAAGGGAGAATCCAATATCATCTGCTTTGGAATTTACCAACGGTCCCAAATTAAGCGGTTGAGTCCAATTGCCCCAGCCGCTTCCCATTCGCTGGCACACGTAAATGTCTTCACCGCCAAAGCCTACATAGCCTGTAGATGAGAAATAAAGAAACCTGCCATCTGGCGATAAATGCGGATAATCTTCTTTAAAATGGGTATTTACATTTGCTCCTAAATTTTGAGGCGTACTCCAAATTCCTTTTTCTTTGTCTTTTGTAGAAATATAAATATCCAAATCGCCTATGCTTTTATCATCTTCCAACGCCATTAAAAGAACATTTTCTTCATTATTGAGAAAGAAATTTACGTGGTCGTTTACATTTTTAAAACCTGCAATTGATATATTGATTGGTAAAGCCCAACTGCCATCTTCTTTCTTGTGTGATATTGAAACGCCATCGCCAGCATGAGAACCATCGGAATGGTAGGTGTTTCCCAAGAGTAGAAATTTTCCAGTACTGCTTACGCCAGATACAAAGTTGTGACCATCATTATTGAGAGGATTGCCCATTTTTTTCTCAATATCCCAATCTCCATTGGCTTGCATTCTGGCGTGCCATATATCCTGATTATCTAACCTGTTGAAACATTCTTTTACAAAATACACTTCTCTACCATCGTGCGATAGTTTTTGGTTGAATGCTAAGCAGCCATCAACCCTAAATTTAAAATTTATTTCTTCTTTACCGAAAAATTCATCTTCAGTGTAAAGGTTCGGAATTAGCTCTAGAGGTGTGTCTGCCATGGTAATTCCTATGCCTTTAATAAGATTCCAATCTCGTACTTTTTGATGGTCTATCACTATTTCTATGGCCGATATTTCCATTGGCGTGAAAAAAGTGTAGAAGTTGTGAAATTTAGATACCGAACCCTTGAACATATGGTATATCTCTACCTTTTTACCTAATTTATTAAATGCAAATATATTTTGAATAGTACCCAAGTTGATTACCCCACCTATAATAATTTGCTGTGCCATTATGGATTCTGCAAAACCAACTTTAAAACTATTTCTTTTTTGTAAGTCTTGATTGGTAATAATATAGCCATCAGTAAAAATATCAACCCCTCCGTACATCATTCCTTGATATAAAATTGGCATTCCTAGGGCATGGCCCGTATGGTTGTTGTCGTGTTCGTATCTATCGGTAGATTTTAAAATTCTATCAGCCCACACTATTTTTTGAGCATTAGCATAAAAACAAACAAAAAAGATACTATATATAAGTATTCTGAATAAAGTATTCATAGTATTAGATAAAGCCAAATTGGGCTATTTAATCTGCAAAAATATAAAAAAATTACGATTACGTTTGACATTTATAGCCAGAAATATTATGAGATTAAATAATTGAATTATAGAACTGGGGAAAAACTACTCACATATAATTAAATATTAGTTATTAATTTTTTTTTGAATTTTTGAAATAGCGATTCATTTTTTAACTTTAAATTCATAATTAGTTAACATTTAGTTAATTTGATGGTTGAATTGACACTCATATTTCCATGAATATATATGTTTCAGAGAAAATAGATTCGTTTTACAGTCTGAAACGTTTTTGGAAATCCGATTTACAATCTGGTTTCGTGGTTTCTCTATTGGCTTTGCCCATGTCGCTTGGCGTGGCAGTGGCAAGTGGGTTTCCACCGTTTGCAGGTATTATTACAGCCATTGTAGCAGGGCTCGTTGTAAGCTTTTTTTCGGGATCGGCTTTGGCAATAAAAGGATCAGCAGGTGGCTTGAGTGCTATCATGCTATTTGCCACCCTGCAATTTGGAGATGGAAATTTGGAAGTAGGTTACCGAGCTGCACTGGCTGTGGTAGTCATTTCTGGCTTTGTGCAAATTTTATTTGGGTTGGCTAAGTTGGGCAATTTGTCAGATTTCTTTCCTGCCTCTACCATTCATGGCATGTTAGCAGCCCTTGGTATTAGCATGGCATTGAAACAAGTGCATTTGGCTATTGGTGTGCAGCCCTTGGGTACAAAACCATGGGAATTATTAATAGAAATTCCCTCAAGTTTAAATCATATCAATCCTAAAATTGCTTTTATCGCGGTATTAGCCATCGCTATTATAATTGCCCATCATTTCATTAAGACTAAATTTATCAGGGCTATTCCTGCTGCTATTTTTGTACTTCTTTTTACTGTTCCACTAGGTATTGTATGGCAATTGAATACCGAACACACTTATATATTCGGCAGAAATACCTATACAATCGACCCTGCATTAAGTATGGTCACCCTACCTTCAGCTATATTAAAAGGCATAGTGTTGCCAGATTTTAGCCAAGTATTTAAAATTTCATTTTGGGAAAATGTGGTAATGCTTTCTTTTGCTTGTGCTATTGAATCGCTGCTGAGTACCAAAGGAATAGACAAACTAGACCCTGAAAAAAGGAATTCTAACCAAAATAAAGATCTTTTTGCCATTGGGATTGGCAATATTTTGGCAGGTTTTATAGGCGGATTGCCTATGATTTCAGAATCGAAACGAAGTGTTGTAAATATCGATAATGGCGGAAAATCGCAATGGTCTGGCTTTTTTCATTCAGTTTTTTTGGTAGTGTTTGTAGTGTTTGGTTCATCATTTATAGAGTTAATCCCTTATGCTGCGTTGGCAGCGATACTTGTATACACCGGATTTAGAATGGTAACACCCACTGAGTTTTCCAAATCGTACAAAATAGGAGCAGAGCAATTTTTGGTCTTTATTGTCACTTTTATCTTTACGATTACTTTCAATTTTATGATTGGAATATGCTGTGGAGTGTTGGTGGAGTTGATTATTCATATTCGTTTTGGGGTATCGCTTCGCAAATTATTTACTGGTGATATGAAGTTGATGAAAGGTAAAGATAATCATTTTGATGTGGTGTTTTCAGGCCCAGCTATATTTTCTAATTACTTGAATGTGAGAAAAGTAATTGATAATATTCCACAAAGCAGTCATATCACTTTTGATTTTTCGAAAGCCACTGTAGTTGATCATACTTTTATGGAGCATTTGCAAGCATTTGAACAACACAGAGAAGAAAAAGGAGGTACGCTTGCCATTGCGGGGCTAGATTATCATAAACACTTATCTGACCATCCTCTGGCTTCGAAAAGGATAGTGAGGCAAAAGCAGCTCAGTGAACGCCAAATTCAACTCAGAAATTTTTCCCAATCTAAAGACTTTGCTTTCGACCCACGCATAATATCAAATGTGTCGAAATTTAGCGGTTTGTCGCTTTCGGAAGGAAGCCAGATAAAATTTGAGGAGAATCTAATTTCAACTGTTTACAAAAACAATAAACTTGAAATTTCTGATATTTTGGTGGAGCAAGCTGGAAATGGGGTACTAAAGCAAGACCATAAAATTACAGTTTGCCATATTCGCGACATTTCGAAGGCTATTCCTGATTTTACCATTCAAAAAGAAGGTTTTTTCGATTCTTTGTTCAATTTATCTGGTATGAACGATATTGATTTTGACGAATACCCTAATTTTTCGTACTACTATTTGCTTAAAGGCCCAAATGAACTGGAGATAAGGAGTTTCTTCAAATATGACTTAATTAAATTTTTCGAGAACCACAAAGGCTATAATGTGGAATGTAAATTGGGGTCGATAACAATCTATAAAAAAAAATCTGTGCTTTCAACTGATGAAATTGAGCAAACGCTTCTTTTTACTGAAAATCTGATAAATACTATTATGCTGAAATTAGATATTGACTAATCAACCACCCTGCCCAGCAAAGTAGCTTGCGAGCAATCTTCAATCAACACATTTACATATTCGCCTTTCTTGTTGTTTCCTTTGGCAATTACTACTACTTTATTTTGGCTGTTTCGCCCTGAAAGCTGCTCCGTAGATCGCTTTGAGTGCCCTTCAAGCAATACTTTATACACCTTTCCCACATCAAGCTTGTTTCGCTCGTACGAAAGTATATGTTGCAACTCTATAATTTCAGCTAGTCTACTTTTTTTAGTTTCTTCAGAAATATCATCTTTGAGCTTTTTGGCAGCGGGTGTATTTGGCCGCTCAGAATAAGCAAACATATAGGCATAATCATATTGGGCATATTGCATCAAAGAAAGTGTATCTTGATGATCAGATTCTGTTTCGGTGGGGAATCCGGAAATAATATCAGTCGAGAGTCCACAATCATTTCCCAATATTTTTTTAATAGTATCTATGCGGTTGATATACCATTCTCTGGTATAGGTACGGTTCATCAATTCTAATATGCGTGAATTGCCGCTTTGCACTGGCAAATGCACATAATTACAGATGTTTTCAAATTTGGCGATGGTGTAAATCAGCTCATCAGTGATGTCTTTGGGATGTGAGGTAGAAAAACGAACCCGTAAATCAGGGTGTATCAATGCCACTTTTTCAAGCAATTGGGCAAAATTTACTTTCTCTTCACTATTTTCCGATTGCCATTTGTATGAATCGACATTCTGCCCAAGAAGCGTAACTTCTCTAAACCCTTGATTGAATAAATCAAGTGCTTCTTTAATGATAGAATGGGCATCGCGGCTGCGCTCACGACCACGGGTATAAGGCACTACGCAAAACGAACACATGTTGTCGCAGCCTCGCATAATGGTGATAAAAGCCGTTACTCCATTAGAATTGAGCCTTACAGGTGTAATGTCTGCATAAGTCTCTTCTCTCGACAAGAAAACATTTACCGCTTTCTGACCTGAATCTACTTCATTTACCAAATTTGGTAAATCTCTATAAGAATCGGGACCGGCTACCAAATCCACTATTTTTTCCTCTTCAAGCCATTTTGATTTTAATCTTTCCGCCATACAACCCAAAATTCCTACAGTCATTTCAGGCTTTTTCAGCTTCCAATTGTTGATTTCCCTTAGTCTGTTGCGTATTTTTTGCTCGGCATTTTCTCTGATAGAGCAGGTATTTAAAAAAACGACATCAGCTTCTTTATAATCTGAAGTGGTGTCAAAACCATTGTCCGTAAGCACACTAGCCACGATTTCTGAGTCGGCAAAATTCATTTGGCAGCCGTAGCTTTCAATATAAAGTTTGCGTTTTTTGCCAGTGAATGTATTGGTGGTAATGTGCTTGTTTTCAGTATCTTGCACAGGTTCCTTTTCCAGAACGCCAATATCTGCGATTAATTCCATGATGGGGTGATTTGTTTTCCTTGATTATGGGAATGCGAATTTACAAAAAATGAATGTAAATGCTAGGTTACATCGCAATGGTAAAGAAAACTTAAAATTGCTTGCAGACTTGAATGCAAAAGCTATTTTATCTCACTACCGATTGCTAGTAGTGAGATAATAAGTTTACTATGTCCTTTGAGGGTATTTTAGTGATATTACTTCTTTTTCAGTTAAGAATCTCCATTCTCCGCGTGGCAAATCCTTTTTTGTTAAGCCGGCATACAATACCCTATCAAGCCTTGCCACTTCGTAGCCTTTGGCTTCAAATATTCTACGCACTATTCTGTTCCAGCCAATATGCAACTCAAGACCAATCACTTTTTTGCTTTCGTCAAGCACTGCCATACTGTCTAAAGTGGCTCTGCCTTCTTCAAAGTACAGGCCATCGAGCATTAGCTGCGAATCTTCGGGAGTAATGGGTCTGTCAAGCTCTACTTGGTATATTTTCTTTATTTTATGCGAAGGATGGGTTAGCTTTTCTGCCAATTCACCATCATTGGTAAATAAAAGTAAACCTGTGGTATTTCTATCTAATCGCCCAACTGGATATATTCGCTCTTTGCAAGCATTGGCTACTAAATTCATTACCGTTTTACGTTCTTGAGGATCGTTGGTAGTGGTAATGAAATCTTTGGGTTTATTCAATAGCACATACACATTTTTTTCAGGATTCAACGTGCGTCCATCGTATTTTACCACATCATTGCGTTTCACAATTACACCTAGCTCAGTAATTACTTCACCATTCACAGAAACTAGGCCTTGCGAAATCAACACATCGGCTTCTCTTCTTGAACTGATGCCTGAATTGGCAATGTATTTATTCAAGCGAATACCCTCTTTCGAATCTGATATTGATTCTTTAAATAAAGGTTGTAAATTAGTTTCTTTGGCTTTTTTCGGTTTTTCATCAGCATATTTTGCTGCTTTTTCAAAATCGCTTGCTATAAAATCATCGTCCGATTTCTTAGGCTTGTCGAATTCAAAATCTTTAAAACTGTTGTCAGATTTTGATTTTCTCTCAAACGGACGTTTCTCTACATCTTCATCGCTTGAGTTAGCTCCGAAACTGCGTTTGGGTTTATCATTAAAAGAAGGCTTGTCGCCAAACGGTTTTTTATCACCAAATCTTGGCCTGGCATCGCCTTCATTATCTCTTTTAAAACCTCCTTCTCTTTTGGGGCGTTCACTGCTTTCGCCAAATGGTTTTCTTCCAAACGAGCGTTTTTCTTCACCACCTTCATTATCTCTACTGCCGAAGCTGCGTTTGGGTTTGTCGCCAAAAGAAGGCTTGTCGCCAAACGGTTTTTTATCCCCAAATCTTGGTCTATCACTTCCTGCATTATCTCTTTTAAAACCTCCTTCTCTTTTAGGGCGTTCACTGCTTTCGCCAAATGGTTTTCTTCCAAATGAGCTTTTTGCTTCTCCGCCTTCATTATCTTTACTGCCGAAGCTGCGTTTGGGTTTGTCGCCAAATGTTTTTCCACCAGCATAAGGCTTTTTGCCAAAAGAAGGTTTATCGCCAAAGGGTGGTTTATCGCCAAACGATTTTTCTCCGAAAGATTTTTTTTCTCCGAAACGAGGTCTTGCCTCGCCCTCATTATCTTTTCTAAAGCCACCTTCTCTTTTTGGTGCTGACGAAAATCGGCCTTCACTACTTCCATATGCTCTTTTGGGTTTGTCGCCAAAAGATTTTTCTCTTCCTGAGCCTGAGGGTTTATCTCCGTAGGTTTTTTTTACAAAGGGCTTATCGCCATAAGATTTTTCACCAAACGATTTTTTGAAATCGCCTGTACCTCGGTACGATTTGGGTTTATCTGAAGCACCAGAACTGAATGTTCTTTTGGGTCTGGAATTTGAATCGCCTTCTTTTTTATACTTGTTGAATGGGCGTCCAGCACTTGAATTGCTTCTGCCTGGTGCAGATGATGTGGGTTTGCTACCATAGGATTTTCTTCCTGATGGGCGTTTTTCTTCTCTTGCCATGTTGAAATTGCAGTATCACTACTGTAGTTTAATTGTTGAAATCAGGCATTGTTCGGGCAAACAATTTTTACTTTATAGCTTATTTTACCTGATATTATTTTGCAAAATTAGTCTTTTTCCTGTAATACTATCTCGTTTTCCGCATTTTGGGCAAAATCCTTTGGGGTAGGGAGGTCGGAAAGGGCATTGATGCCAAAGTAATCCATAAACTTTAAGGTAGTGCCGTATAGTACAGGTTTGCCCACAGTATCGGATTTGCCTTTAATTTCTATCAGCTCTTTCTCAAGCAATTTATGAACTGCATATTCGCAGTTTACACCCCTTATTTGTTCTATCTGTGTTTTGGTAATGGGTTGCTTGTAAGCGATAATTGAAAGTGTTTCTATGGCAGAAGTAGAAAGTCTTTTTTTTGATTTTTGTTTCAGATAAATGCCAATGCTCGCCTGATAGGCTGGTTTTGTGAGAAATTGGTAGCCCCCTCCTGATTTTATTATTTGAAATGGATAATTTTCATATTCATATTTGATGAGCAGATTTGCAACACAGGTTTCAATATCTTCAAGCGAAATTTCGGCTTCGAACATTTCATTCATACAAACCGAAATATCATCGATAGTAATGGGCGATGTGCTGCAAAAAATAACCGATTCTATGTGGTGCTGAAGAAAATCCAAAAATGTAGTAAAGAGAATGTTGAATGTAAAATGATGAATGTTAAATGTTGAATGACGATTGTTTTTTATTTACAATTCAGAATTTAGCAATTAACATTTTTCAAAAACTACCTTTTTGCCAATTTGGCTTCAATAGAGTGCATGGTATGAGGCACGGCTCTTAATCGTTCTTTAGGTATTAATTTTTGGGTATCGATACAGATGCCATACGTACCATTTTTAATTCTAATTTGTGCGGATTCTAGTTGCTGAATAAATTTTTGTTGGCGAGCAATAAGTTGCGAAACATTTTCCTTTTCAGCTGTGTCGGCTCCATCTTCCAATACTTTTGAAGAAGAGGTGGTGCCAGCAATGCCAGAATCGTTTTTGCGGGTCATGCCCTCTTTCATGTAGTTGAATTCCTTTTTTGCTTTATCGAGTTTTTCTTTAATCAATAACTCAAATTCTACTAATTCTCCATCTGAATATCTAACGCGTTCTTTTTTTTCAGCCATTGGTTTGTTTTGAAAATTTCTGCAAAATTATATCAATAAATTCAATATTTATGCTGCCCAAACAAGACAGTGAAAATATAATGTGTGGGAAACGATGAATGCTACGCTAAGGTTTCATTTCACCCGACCAAACTAAGTAGTTTTCAAACTTGAATTTATCTACATCGGGCTCATGTCTGAAAATGCCAAATACTGCCGAACCCGAACCAGACATGGCAGCATATTCGGCTTTTTCTTCATATAGCAATGCTTTTATCTTTTCTATTTCAGGATAAATAGGAAATACAGATTTTTCAAAATCGTTCTCAATTGTATTCTTCCACTCATTAATTGGCAGCATCAATTGTTTTTTCAAGCCTTGGCTTTTACCTCTTTTAATTACCGATTGATATGCCAAAGCTGTAGAAACATGGATATTGGGGAAAATCACTACTATAGTATAAATACAAAATGTGGGCAGGTTGATTTCTTCATGCACTTCGCCTTTTTCAACTGCAAATACGGGTGAATTTTTGATGAAAAAAGCACAATCGCTGCCCAATTTGCTTGCATATTCGTTGCGTTTTTCCTCTGTAATTCCTAACTTAAATTTATCGTTCAGCAGATCAATAGTGAAAGCAGCATCTGATGAGCCACCACCTAATCCTGCACCAATGGGTACTATTTTGTGCAATTGAATTTTTACAGGCGGAATATCAAAATCAGACTTAATCAAATGATAAGCTTTGAGGCAAAGATTTTCTTCGGGTTTGTCAGGAATAGCTAATCCTGAAGAAGCAAAGGCCAAAGAATTGGCAGGAATTATCTCCAACACATCTTTCCAACCGATAGGGTAGAAGCAAGTTTCAATATTATGAAATCTATCAAGTCGCTTGTCTATAATATGCAGACCTAGATTTACTTTAGCATTTGGGAAAACTATCATAGGGCAAAAATATGGCAAACTATCAATAATAGCTTTTTCAATTTTTCAAAAATTGCAAATAAAGCAATTCAATTTTAACATGTTGGTGATGTTAAATTTGGTGTAGCACTTTGTCAATTATGTAAGCCAAAACAATTCAATTCTAGTTTTGGAGTTGCGTGTTTGTCATTGTTTTTATTCAACTCCAGTTTTGGAGTTGAGTGTTTGTCATTGTTTTTATTCAACTCCAGTTTTGGAGTTGAGTGTTTGTCATTG
>CAZMFZ010000038.1:0-27473 GCA_964565665.1 uncultured Bifidobacteriaceae bacterium
AGGTTTCGTTCATTTTAAATACTGAGTATATACCTTGCCTGAGGTTTCGTTCATTCCCCATACTAAGTAATTTACTTTAAAAATTTATGTTTTAGAGAGAAAGCCTAACGGTGGGTACTTTTTATTCATTAAGAAAGTATAAAATTTTATCTAGCTTTGAAAAACTAACTTAAATTATTTAAAAATTATGAAAACCTTAGAACCATTAAATGTAGCACGCCTCTCGAACCTAGAATTTGGTCAGCATACCAAAAGTATTCATAAAAACATTAGCGTTTTAGGTGGCGCTGAAAGTATTATTACCGATTCTGTGCTGATTAGCTATTTAGCAAATATTGATAGTAATATCACTATTTACGATAAGGCCATTAAACAAATAGCCAAGAGTGATGAAACTGTTAAAATAGAGGCCTCAGATAAGCTACGCGATACTTCTGTTACAGCAGCCATTCGATACTTGTCTGTATTCGAGCTATCAGATGTAGAAGCAGAGCAACTGGCTTTCGCAAGTCTCGATACTCTCTTTAGTGTTTATAAAGGTATTCAAAATTGGAATTACGAGGAAGAGACAAATGGCATCGACAACTTAACTACCGACTTAACGGGTACAAAATACAAACCTCATGTAGATACTATTGGCTTAACTAGGTACGTAACCCGAATAAAACTGGCAAATGATGCTTTCAAACTTGTATTTGAGAAAAGAACACAAGAAGTTTCGAGTAAAGAAGTATATGATGTAAAGGCCATAAGAAACGAGCTAAAAACTATTTATACAGATGCGGTTGATTATATTTTGAGCATGGCAAAAGCAAAAAATACTGATGAATACAATCAAACACTAAATGTTGTCAATACCGTGAGGAAATACTATTCTGATACACTCGCAAAAAGAAAATCAGGTAAAAATGGGGATGAAGTAACACCTATTCCGCCTATCATTTAGGGTTCTTTACTTGCCTCCCCCATCGATGCTATGGGCAATGCCATTTACAAACTAAAGGGCATTGCCGCATCGCTTTTATTTGCAGTGCCTAAAATTCTGTTTCGTTTATATTTTATTCTAACAAAATAGAGGGTATCACTGAGGCTCAGCCTCAATCATATTCGCTTGTATTTTGAAAAAAAGTAGCAATGCGGTGAAGCATACAGCTGAACCAATAATCAAACCCGTGGGTATATCATGTGTAGTTTCCAAATCTATCTCTATTTGGTTGATGTTTTTCATGTGAATAAGAAGCAGCGTAAAGCCATTGTTCACAAAATGAGCCGTCATAGGTATGAGAATATTGCCTGACCATAAATACAAGTATCCGAACAGAGCACCTAAAAACATTCGTGGAAAAAAACCATAAAATTGCAGGTGAATGCCACTGAAAATAATAGCAGCAACCCAAACGGCTGTGTGTTTATTTTTGAATAAATCTTTTAGCAAATTTTGTAAACCGCCCCTGAAAAGCAATTCTTCACCCACAGCCGGAATTAAGGCTATCACTACCAAACCAACCAAAAATTGGCTATTGGTTTCGAATTGGGTCAGGTACTCTGTCAATATTTTTAGTTCGCCTTCTTTATCGGCCATCCATTTTTCGATGTCTGCCAGAAATGTAGGAAGCTTCATTTGCATATTTTGTTCAGCTATCCACGCATTGGCAGGCATTGAAACTATCACAAGCAAAGCCGTAAGTAGAAAAAATAGTTCTTTAGGTAAATATTCAAAAAACACCACTTTATCAGTGTAAAAATACCGGAAGAAAAGAAGCGGAGCCACCACCATTGAACCAAAAGAAGTCAAGCCCTGTACATAGAGCAATATATAGCGAAAATCAGGATAGGCTTGCGGATTTGCAACCATATTACCCATAGAGAGAACTCTATCACCAATAAATGGATAAAGCGTAGCTATAATGAGGAATTGAGCAATAAAAAGCCCACAAATGAAAAAGCCTATCAGTATGGCAATGAGAATAAGCGGATGGTACGAACGCTGGTTTAATTGCATATAATGAGTTAATTTTGAAAACAAAAGTAACTGAAATTCTAATGTGATGAATACCGCAAAACAAACGGCACAAGCTTAATTTTTGATTTACTGCTCACTTCCAGATGAAGTAAAGGATGAACTTAAAAGAATGATAGCCTCCGATTATGATGATTTGCAACCTGATGAACTGTGTTAAATGTTGCAACATTCTATAGCAGATATTTGGAATGCGGCTGAAAATAAACATTGGGATACGTTTTTTAAATCGAATAAACAATAATCTAAGTCAATCAAATAGCTTAAGAGGTTAATATAAATGGTAAAAATAGGCAATATAGAATTAGGCGAATTCCCCTTGCTTTTAGCCCCGATGGAAGATGTGAGTGATCCGCCTTTTAGAATTGTGTGCAAAGAAAATGGGGCAGATTTGATGTATACAGAGTTTATTAGTTCTGAGGGATTGATACGCAATGCCACCAAGAGCTTGCATAAACTTGATATTTTCCCTGAAGAGCGACCCATTGGCATTCAAATATTTGGAGATAAAGTAGAAGTAATGCGTGATGCGGCTAAAATAGCCAACGATGCAGGCCCGGAATTGGTAGATATTAATTTTGGTTGCCCTGTAAAAAACGTGGCTTGCAAAGGAGCAGGAGCGGGCTTGTTGAAAGATTTGCCCAAAATGCAGAAAATCACTGAAGAAATAGTAAAGATATGCGACAGACCTGTGACTGTAAAAACACGATTAGGTTGGGACGACAGCACTATCAATATATTTGAATGTGTAAAACGTTTGCAAGATGTGGGTGTGCAGGCACTCACCATTCATGCACGCACCCGAGCCCAAATGTACAAAGGCGATGCCGACTGGAGTTACATTGCCAAAGTAAAGGAAATGCAAGACATACACATTCCTATTTTCGGCAATGGCGATGTAGATACTCCAGAAAAGGCCTGGGAATACCGCCAAAGATATGGGGTAGATGGCATAATGATCGGAAGAGGAGCCATTGGCCATCCGTGGATATTCAGAGAAGTAAAGCATTATTTCAAATACCAACAATTACTACCTGGCCCTACACTCGAAGAAAGAGTAGAGGCATGTCGTAAGCATCTCATAAAATCTATTGAATGGAAAGGGGATAAGCTAGGCATATTTGAAATGCGTAGGCACTATACCAATTATTTCAGGGGCTTGCCCAATTTCAAAGATTACCGTGTCAAATTGGTGATGGAAGAAAATCCTGCCGTTCTTTTCGAACTTTTAGAGGAAGTAAGCCATAAATATGAAACAGAATTGGTTTAAAATAGAAACACTGACAGCAATACCGTCAGTGTTTCTCAAACTTTAACCCTAATAATTTAATGTCATTCACTTAAGGATTAGTTTATGTACGCCTCCATTCATTGCCGTTGGTTTTAACCAACGGCAATGAATGGAGAGGCAATATCTTAAGCTAATGACATTAATTCTCTATTTAGGTGATAATTATTTTTTATTTTATGTTGAATAATCTTTTTCAACTTCGCGGCCAGTTTGGTTTATCACTTTTATTTCAAAATTAAAATATGCAACTCTGGGCAAAAGACATACAAGTAAATAAGGCTATCGAACAATTTACCACCGGGAAAGACAGAGAACTTGATTTGCTATTAGCAAAATACGATGTGTTGGGTTCGCTTGCTCATATTAGCATGCTCGAAACCATTGGCTTGCTTTCCAAGAATGAACTCGATAGGTTGCGTAATGCACTTATCGACATTTACAAAGAAATAAAAAAAGGAAATTTCAAAATAGAGGAAGGAACAGAAGATATTCATTCGCAAATAGAATTTCTACTCACAAAAAAATTGGGTGATGTTGGCAAAAAGATCCATAGTGGCAGGTCGAGAAACGATCAAGTGTTGGTAGATTTAAAGCTCTTTATGCGCGATGAATTTGAATATTTGATAGGCGATATACAATCGCTCTTCACATTGCTGCAATCACAAAGCGAAAAATTCAAACATACTTTATTGCCTGGATACACCCATTTTCAGGTGGCCATGCCTTCGTCATTTGGGCTTTGGTTTGGAGCTTATGCCGAAGCATTGGTCGATGATTTGCATTCACTTTCAGGCAGTTACAAAATTATAAATAAAAACCCATTAGGTTCAGCAGCTGGATATGGAGCTTCCTTTCCGCTCAATAGAACCCTTACCACCCAACTTTTAGGCTTCGAAAGTTTAAACTATAATGTAGTGTACGCTCAAATTACCCGTGGCAAAACAGATGCTGCCGTGGCTTCTTCACTGGCAAATGTGGCATACACTCTAAATAAACTGGCTTCAGATGCAGTATTGTATGTGTGTCAAAATTTTCAATTTATCAATTTTCCTGAAGAATTGATGGAAGGCTCCAGCATTATGCCACACAAGAAAAATCCTGATGTATTTGAATTGATTAGGGCAAAAACCAATAAAATAAAGGCATTGCCTAATGATATTTTGATGCTCACCACAAATCTACCATCGGGCTATCACCGCGATCTCCAGATTTTGAAAGAATATATTTTACCCGCTTTTGGAGAACTTAGAAGCTGCATTCAAATGGCAATTATTATGCTTTCGGCCGTAAAAGTGCGAGAGAATATTGTTGGGGAAGATACCTACAAATATATGTTCAGTGTGGAGCGTGTGAATGAATTGGTACTGAAAGGCTTGCCTTTTAGAGATGCATATAAACAAGTAGGGAAGGAAATAGAAGATGGGGGCTTTGCGCCAAACTACAATATAAATCACACCCACGAGGGTAGCATTGGAAATTTGTGCAATGCTGAAATTAGAACATTATTTGAAAATGCTTTGCAAGGTTTTGATTTTAAAAATAAGAATGAAGCATTTGCAAGATTGTTGCAGTAAAAGTTTCTTTAATTGAAAACAACTAAAAAAAGTAGGTTTCGAACTTATTTAATTTTGGATATCAAATCTATATAATTTCAAATTTTCACCACAATTTTAAGGCTTTTGAATACATTGAAAAATATAAAAAGGAACACATAACCCCAAAAGGCATTGTTGGCCATAAATTCAAAGCAGTTTGTACGCCATAATTGCATAAATAAACCAGTAAAAAATAGCCCACTTCCAAAAACATACCCTCCAAATAATGATTCGGCTTTTACTGAAACGTAAGATAAAAACATACCTATAAAAAAGCATCCTAAAATCACTCCCGTTAATCCATAACTCAGATAGCAATCTACAATAAAAGCAGGTTTAGCTGAAACTTCTGAGAATTCACTCACTACCCCTGCTTCAATTACCCGTTGCATTACCATTTCTTCTGTGATAGGTTTATTGGGAAAAAATACACGCGGAATAATGCTCTCCAATGCCTGTATTACAATTTCAAAATAATAAAAATCTCTTCGATCGGGCACACTTTCTACATATTTGGTGAACATGCTAATTTCCGATAGCCTTACCGTCAAAAATGACCAGTTAGTTTCGCCAATATCAACATTGCCTTCTCTAATTTCATTAATGGCGTATTCTACTAATTCTTGGCCCTGCATTTCACCGCCCCAAGCCATAGAACGCACTATTGCATTATAAGTGGGTACATAAGTAAAATAAATAATGAGCACTATTGGGGAAGCCAAGGTAACTGCCGTTTTGTAGTTTTGATACAAATAGGTTCCTAGCAATATCAATGGAACAATAATAGCCTCTTTCCAACCTGAGCTAAGTGCTTGAATATAGTTCGACATAAATATAAGACCTGAAATAGCCGAAGGCAAAAATTGTTTTGCAGGCAAGGCAAACGCCAAGCTAAGAATAGAGGCTACAATAGATACCCCAGATACTATCTGCACAATTTGGGAAAGACCTAGTATAAATTGAATAACAATGGAAATAACAGTAAGCGATAGTGATAAATAAAGTGTAAACTGCGAAACATCTTCTACATTAAATTTATACTTAGGGCTTTTATAGTTCATAAAGCTGACTATACCCAACACATAAAAACTATGTCCCGTTAAGTAATAACGCTGGCATTCTGCCATCAGTTCTAATTGCTTCCATTCCACCACATAAAATGGATCTTGATCGAAAAATTTATATCCAAGTTGGTCGAAAAAATAGAAAACAGAGGTAAATGCCATGTAGCCGCCAAATATAATTTGGGGCAATACCAAGGGTCGCATTGCCTGTTCAAATAAAGGACGGTCTGTTGGCAAAGGTCTAAGGTTACCGCTTAGGCTATAATAAAAAACCCAAATGCTGCCAGCCCAAGCAATGAAATATGAAGTTACTATTTCTGTTGAAAAAATATATGAGAGAAAAAGTGGTATGAGTAGTAGTAGATATTTGAGAATATTCATTTTTAATCAGCCTCTTGTATTATCCCAAATTCCTCACAATTGAGTTGCTAAACTTATTGTTCTTTACTTTCTTTTTCTATATATTTCCCTAGTCTTTTACACAAATCATCTATTTCGGAGTATAGAATTTCATCTCCGGTAGCGTTTCGCAGGCTTTCAGCAAGCCCACCTATAGTTTCGACATAAAAACGTTTCATATCAAGTGCAGGCATCTCTTTGCCCCAAAGGTCTATTTTTAAGGTGTTGTTGTGGCTCGAATCCCAAAGTGAGATACAAAAAGCTTTTACTTCTTCTAGCCCTGAGGGATTTTTATCAGTAGCATCCCAGTATAATTTTTCGGGAATATTTTGATTGTCTAATTCTACTACAAATTTAATTTCTGTTTTTCGCATGAGAAGATTTGACTGATTGTAAAGTCGGCAAAAGTAACGAATGAGAGTTGAATATTTATTGAGATTGCTTGGTCAATCTTCTATTTTGAATTTCGAATAGTAAACGGCTCAATAATCGTTGGGTTTTTTAACTTCAAATTCCACCCTGCGATTGATGCGCTTGTCTTCGGGAGTTACTTCAACTCTGAGTGGTTTGGTATCGCCATATCCCATAGCATCTATCCGTTTGCCATCTAATTTTCCTCGGTTAATCAGATATTGCTTTATGGCATCGCCTCTTTTTTGTGAAAGAACCATATTGTCGGTATGATTGCCGTCAGAATCTGTATGCCCCGAAATTGTAAGCTTGAAAGTAGGGTTATCTATTAGAAACTTCATCACTAAATCTAGCGATTTCTTCATTCCTTCCAATATTTCTGCCTTACCGTTTTCAAACTCTATTCTATCTAGCACCAAAGGTCTTTTCAAGTCTATTATTTTGCTCACAAATCTAATAAGTGTATCATTTTTAATATTTAATTCTTCTTCAAGGCTAAAAAAATCATCGCCTTGTATAATAATCATGTATCGATTGTTATTAATCAAATCAAATTCAAAACTACCATCTGATCTTAAAAATTTGGGGGCAACTTCTATGCCGTGGTCTAAATCAATAATTGAAACAATGCCTTTTAATGGCTGATTTGAAGTAGAATCAAGTAAACTCCCTGCTAGTTTAGTATAAGAAGTTGGCTGTGCTTCCATTGGTAACGGGAATGAATACAAATCAAGATTTTGCAAATCGTCATGCTCGGACCGGGCATAAAAT
This sequence comes from uncultured Bifidobacteriaceae bacterium, assembly GCA_964565665.1. Taxonomy (GTDB): domain Bacteria; phylum Bacteroidota; class Bacteroidia; order Cytophagales; family UBA9547; genus CAZMFZ01. Next base: position 7,552 of record CAZMFZ010000038.1, read on the forward strand.
AAATCTTTTGATAAGGCATCGATTGTAAAATAATATTCACTTCCTTTACCATTCACCAAAGGACCAATGTTACGTGGCTCTTCCCACTTGCCTTTCAATCTGCGTACTTTAAAAATATCAAAATCGCCAAATGAAACCGGATGTCCATTTGAACTGTAGTACAAAACATCGTATTTTGGGTGATAATACGGACTTACTTCACTGCCCCTTGTATTGATAATAGGCCCAAGATTTTCAGGTATTGCCCACTCTCCGTCCTTTTGTTTGTAAGTAAACCAAATATCCGACATTCCAAAGCCTCCCAATCGGTCTGAGGCAAAAAACAAGGTGTCTTCGGTATGTGAAAGTGAAGGTTGCGAATCCCAGGCACGCCCATTGATGCGAGATCCTAGATTTTTGACACTACTCCATTCTACTTCATTTGTGAGTTCGTTTAAGGTTTTATCTGCACTATAAATATCGCAGTTGCCATTGCCATCGGGTGCATTGCAACGGACGAAATATAGCTTGTTACCATTTTTGCTTAAGCAAGGGGAGCCTTCATTAAATTCAGTATTCACAGTTGAAAACGACTTTGCAGGATAAAAATAACCCACTTCATCACTTTCTGTATAAAATAAATCTTCGTTCGATTTCTTTTCAATGCCCGACTTATTGCGTCTCGAAGTGAATAATAGCATTTTTTTATCCGCAGAAATACTCGGCCCATAATCTGCGTCCTTGCTATTTACTTCTGGTCCCATATTTAACAACACGCTGTGTGGTGGATGCAGCGTATCAATATCTTTTCTGAAATCTACCAATTGATAGTAATAGTCGAGCGGCACCCAATAGTCTTTTTCAAGAAAAGTAAGCGAATCGTAGTAAAGCAGCACTTTTTTTATATCGCTACGATGATGTTTTAGTACCAACTTATACAATGCCTTTGCTTTGCTCATGTTGCCAAACCGCTCATACAATTGCCCCAAATGCCATATATAATAGGTGTCTTTATAGAAGTTTTTAATACCAAAATTGCTTACATATTCTTCAATCAAGCCCAAAGCTTTTTTAAAGTCTTCTTTATTTTCAGCCCTTCGAATGTCTGCTTTTAGACCTTCATTCACATATTCATCAAGGGTATTGATATTTTTAAAAAATAATTGATAGTCACCAGAGGGAATACGATGTGAGATGGTTGAATCTTTTAGTTTTTGCATTTCAACTCTGCGTGTTTTGCGTTGAGCATTTACTTTAGACAGCCCTGTTATTAGAAAAAAAACCAAAAAAATCAATAAAAATGAATATTTATTCGCTCTCGCCATGCTTTTCTTATCTGTAAATCAAAATTAAGCTAATTAAACCAATTATAATGTAATAAATAGCATGCCAAATATTCAATTTATATTTCGAAAAATAAAATTGATGGTTCATCAACTGTTACAACGCAACTTTATTTTTACTTCATTGGCATTATTTATAATATTTATGTACTATAGCTTTCTACAACAAAATTGAAAATAGGTGAAGCACATTTCAAAACATAGCCCTTTAAAACTACAAGGCTTTTGTCGTACTTTGTATTTTGGTTTTAATATTGATTGAATGAAATTTTTAGATAGGGTTTTGCAACATTGGCGCACTTCGAAAGCCATAAAATACATCCCCATAAATGCTGAAGTACTTGATATTGGCTGCTACGATGCTATTGTATTTCAAAAGCTGGGTACAAAACTTAAATATGGTGTAGGAATTGATCCTTTGATTTCACCACTTCAAAAAGCAAATTTTGAATTGAGATCGGGATATTTCCCACAAGATTTGGATACTACACACCAATACTTTGATGCCATTACCCTTACAGCTGTGCTTGAGCATATCCCTGAATCTATTATTGAAACATTTGCCCAAAATTGTGCTTCACATTTGCGACCCAATGGCATTATAGCCATTACAGTACCCGATCCTAAAGTCGATAAAATATTAGAACTCCTTATAAGATTTAAGATTTTAGATGGCATGTCGGTGCAAGAGCATCATGGGTACGATGTGAGACAAACCGTACCGCTTTTTGAGAAAGTAGGATTAAAATTGATAAAACAAGAATCATTCCAACTTGGGCTGAACAATCTATTTATATTCCAAAAGCCATTATAAATGTTCAAAATCACCATACTTGACAGGTATATTTTAAAAAACTACCTCACCACATTTGTATTTGTAGTAGTAATAATCATTACTGTCATTCTCGTCATTGATTATACCGAAAAAAATGAAGATTTTCTAACCAAAAATGTGCCTCTGAAGGAGATTTTTATTTCTTATTACCTCAATTTCATTCCATATTTAGTCAATATTCTGGCCCCGCTTTTGGTATTTATCGCTACCGTGTTCGTAACGGCACGCCTAGCCAGCCGCACAGAAATTATCGCAATTTTAAGTTCTGGAACAAGCTTTTTGCGAATTCTCAGGCCATATTTATTAGGCTCACTAATCATTTCCATTATCACCTTCTATATGTATGGTTGGGTTATTCCACGTGCAAGCCGTATCAGGCATGGGTTTGAAAATGTATATGTGCGTGGCCAGTATTTTTTTGATAAGCGTAATGTACATATCAAGGTAGCACCCCAATCTTATGTGTATATGGAAAGCTACAACAATACCATCAATTGTGGCTACCAATTTACTATTGAAACAATTGATAGTGGCAGGGTGGTAGACAAGCTTTCGGCCAGCAGGATATTGTGGGTGCCTGATAAGCAAAAATGGCGAATTGAGTTTTGGAAAAAGCACAGCTTTGATGGCAAAAAAGAGATTGAAACTAGAGGTGAGGTGTTAGATACTGCAATAAATCTTAGTCCCAAAGACTTCGAAACTCAACACATGCTCTACGAACAAATGACTATAGACGAGCTAAATGCACATGTGGCACTGCTCCTTGAGCGTGGAGCTGAAGGAGTTGAGCCTTATAAAATTGAAAAATACACACGCATCACCTATCCATTCTCTATCATTATACTCACTATTATTGGTGTTATCGTTTCTTCAAGAAAATCGCGGGAAGGTGTGGGCTTACAAATTGCATTGGGCTTCGCTCTAGCTTTTTTGTATATTATTTTTATGATTATTGGGCAAAGCATAAGCAAAGACGGCAGCATAGACCCTCTTATCACAGCATGGGTACCCAATATTATTTTTTCATTTATAGGGTTGATTATGTATTTCCGAGTTCCGAAATAATTTTTTCAACTGATTTTCGTTTTTCAATAACTTTGCAAAGCAAAAGCAAATAAACAATCAATTTTCTAATCTCTAAACTTTCACAATTATGGCTAAGGCAAAAGACGAAAAAAAGGAAACAAAAAAAGCCCCAGTAAAATCATTAAAAGAGAAAAGAGCAGAAAAACAAGCCAAAAAATCTGATAAATAGATTTTACACAAAAAAGAGCTCCTCATACTGAAGCTCTTTTTTTATGAATATCGGTAAAACTATTATCAAAAAAAATCTGCTATAATACCCGTAATTTGCATTTATCAAAATTTACAAACACGCAAAATGAAGCAGATTGTAACCTATTTTTTCAGGGGATTATTATTTACAGCTCCTATTTTTATCACTTTCTATATTCTTATCGCCAGTTTCCAATGGATAGATAGGCTCATTCCGTTTGATATTCCAGGCATAGGAATTGCCATCATTTTCGTTTCTATTACTTTGCTGGGTTTGTTTGCGTCTACATTTCTAGCCAAGCCGCTCACCGATTTCTTAGATAATATTCTCAGCCATATTCCATTGGTAAATCTTATTTACGGCTCGATAAAAGATGTGGTAAATGCTTTTGTAGGCGAGAATAAAAAATTTAAAAACCCTGTTTTACTCACTATTGATAAAGAAAATAAATTGAAGCGCCTGGGGTTTATCACAGAAACAGATTTATCAAAATTTGGGCAACTTAGTGACACTCTTGCAGTGTATGTGCCTGATTCTTATGGACTTACAGGAAACTTGTATTTTGCCTCAAAAGAAAATGTGGAGATACTAAATATGAATGTATCTGAAGTAATGCAATTTATAGTTTCGGGCGGTATATCTGGTATTAGAACCTAAAAAACGAATTATACTTTTCGTAAAAGTTCTATTTCCTGCTTTAATTCGCGCTCTATATTTTTAGTGTCGCTCAAATCGACTGACACGCCCAAAATATTTATTTGATTAGTGGTTTTATTATAAAATGGAATTTTAGATGTTCTAAATACTTTTATAATCCCATTTTCCAAAGTCAAATATTGCTCAGGGAAATGAACCGGGATGTTTTCTTCTACAATTTTCCTGTCCGAATCTCTAATTCTAGCCATTTCTGTGGCGTCAGTTACAAATTTGCTATCGTCATAGCCTATAATTTGCTGCTTATCTACATTGAAAATATCGGCCTCAGCTTTATTTACAAGCGTATATTTTCCATTAGCATCTTTTATAAATACTGGAAATGGAATATTGTCGATAATTAATTCCATCAATTCTGATTGCGAACGCACTTCACCCTCCTTTCGCATCATTTCTTCCTGCGTGGCCATCAATTCTTCTAAGTTCTGCCTCATCTCCTCTTCCTGAGCTCGCATTTGTTCCGATTGCATCTGCGATTGTTCGTACAGCTCTTTGGTTTTTTCATTGATTTTCAATGTATTTACCACCGAGGAAATACTTTCGCCAATTTTCAATAAAAATTCAATTTCAAATGGTTCAATAGTTCTAAATGATGCCAATTCCAATACTCCTTCTATTTTTTGCTCAATTTTCAATGGAATAATTACTACTACAGACGGTGTAGCTTCACCAAGTCCAGAAGTAATATGCACATAATTAGGAGGTACTTTTTTGAGTATAATTGGCTCTTTTTCTAAAAAACACTGCCCAACCAATCCATCTCCTATTTCAACAGTTTTATCAGCATACTTCTTCCTATCATAGGCATAGGTGGCTTTCAACTGTAAAATTTTATTGCCTTCATATTCTTCGACAATGAAAAGAGCCGCCTGATTTGCGTTTAAATATTTTGAAATTAAAGCTACTAATTTGTCGTACATAAGTTTGCTTTCTTCATTGCTTCGCAATATTTCGGCTACTTGCGATATTCCATCTGAAGCCCATTTTCGTTTTTTTTCATCTTCATGGGCTCTCTCTACTTCTTTTATCGTCTCTTCCAATTCTAAAGTGGAAAGGTTGGCCTCAGTATTTTTCTTTTCCAAAGCATCAATTACTGCTAAGTTTTCATCAAAATGCTTTTCAACATTCGAAAGCAGCACATACATAGCTGTAAATAGTGCTACAAGTGCCATTACCATAGTAAAATAATAATTTCCAACACTTTTGGCCGAATCATTATCGAAAGGAATATCTATCCAAATATTTATATTTTTAAGAAGGATAATAAAAATAGCACAAAACAAAAAACTGGCAAATAAATACCCTTTTTCTCTGAATGAAAACACCACAAATGGTATGCTGCAAGCGGTATAAACCATATATGAACTTCCTAATAAAATATCATCAGGGCCTTGCGAAACTGCCGCATATAATATTCCTGATAGTATCACTGGAAAAACAGAAAGCAAGAAACGTGAAAGGGAAAACTTACGCCAATAATTGAGCAGAAATACCAAAAAACAAAAGAATGAAAAGCCTAAAAATAGGAAAAGTATGGAAGTGGGATAATGCTGTAAATAGGATTTTACAATATAAATATAATCAATCAATATCAATATGATATTGAGTCTATTTACTAGCCCAATTTGCGATTTAAGTTCTTTTGAGTCATCTTCATTAAGTCCTATTTGTGAAAGAAATTTTATCATGCGAATACTATGGTTGTAGTGCTAGTTGCATAAAATTACCAATATTTTATTTCTATGCAATGTAAAAATGAAGATGAGCCTAAAAATGGGCTTTTTTATTTAAATAAGCAATATAAATCCCAATTACAACCCAAAAATACATTTTGGGTTGTATAGCTATAAATTGAATTATTGAATTAAATCATTTTATCGAGCCCATTAAGATTGAAAAGTGTACCATTTTCCTAAAATAAAAAAAATTACATATTTATTAATCAGGGAAAATAGAAACAGATATAGTAAAGGCATTCATTTTATTCACAAATGAATACCCTAAATAGTATTCTAAAACCGTTAATAAATTATAAGCAGCAAAGCGATTAGCTGATGTAAATACATAAAGCTTTTGTATATTTACAGTTAGATATAAAGTACCCAAACAATTATTTTTAAGTTTAATTAAAGCATGAGTGAATTAGTAGAAGAACTAGCCAAAGCAACCAATTATTCAGCATCAAACATCACAGTATTAGAAGGGCTAGAAGCAGTAAGGAAAAGACCAGCCATGTACATTGGCGATATTGGTTTGAGAGGTTTTCACCACATGGTTTGGGAAGTAGTAGACAATTCAATTGATGAAGCATTAGCAGGTTATTGCGATACGGTAAATGTCATTATCCATGAAGATAATTCCATTTCAGTTCACGACAACGGACGAGGCATTCCAGTAGATATGCACGAAAAAGAAGGTCGTTCGGCTTTGGAAGTGGTAATGACGGTGCTACATGCAGGTGGGAAATTTGACAAAGATACTTATAAGGTTTCAGGCGGATTGCATGGTGTAGGCGTATCGTGCGTAAATGCACTTTCCAAACTCCTGATTGTAAATGTGTATCGCGATGGAAACGAATATATGCAGGAATTTCAAAAAGGATTTCCACAATACAGTGTAAAAACAGTAGGACAAAGCGATAAAAGAGGAACATCTGTACATTTTTGGCCTGACGAAGAGATATTTACTGTAACTGAATATAAATACGAAACCATCGCTACTCGATTGAGAGAGCTTTCATTTCTTAACAAAAGAATAAAATTAACCCTTCAAGATTTAAGAAATTTTAACGAAGATGGCACACCCGTTTACGAAGAGTTCTATTCAGAAAGAGGCCTATTGGAGTTTGTTGAATATTTAGATTCCTCACGCACCAAGCTCATTCCTGAGCCCATGTATATTGAAAATTTGAAAGGGACTATTCCTGTAGAAATTGCCATCCTTTACAATACCTCATATACAGAAACTATCTGTTCTTATGTAAATAATATCAATACAATTGAAGGCGGAACGCACGTTGCTGGTTTTCGAAGGGCTTTAACACGAACTTTGAAAGCATACGCAGAAAAATCTGGTGCCATTGAAAAAGCAAAAATAGAAATTAGTGGAGATGATTTTAGAGAAGGTCTTACTGCCATTATCTCTATAAAAGTACAGGAACCACAATTTGAAGGCCAAACCAAAACTAAGTTAGGTAATAACGAGGCCATGGGCTCAGTAGATATTGCTGTTGGGGAGGTATTGCAGGCTTATTTGGAAGAACATCCAAAAGAGGCTAAGATGATTGTGAATAAGGTAGTATTGGCTGCACAGGCACGTATAGCAGCCAAGAAAGCCCGTGAAATGGTGCAACGCAAAAGTGCCATGGGCGGTTTTGGATTGCCAGGCAAGCTAGCCGATTGCCAAGAAAATGATCCAAATAAATGTGAAATTTATTTGGTGGAGGGTGACTCAGCTGGTGGCTCCGCAAAGCAAGGCAGAAGTCGAGTATTTCAGGCCATTTTACCATTGAGAGGTAAAATTTTGAATGTAGAAAAAGCTATGGAATATAAAATATATGACAGCGAAGAGATAAAAAATATAATGACAGCTTTGGGGGTGAGAATTGGAACACCTGAAGATGAAAAAGCACTAAACCTTGAAAAACTTCGCTACCACAAAGTAATCATCATGACCGATGCTGATGTGGATGGTAGCCACATTCGTACCTTGATATTGACCTTCTTTTTCCGCTACATGCGTTCTCTTATCGACAATGGGTATGTGTATATTGCCCAACCTCCATTGTATTTGGTAAAAAAAGGAAAAGAAGAAAAATATTGCTGGACGGAAGTGCAACGCGAACAAGCTGTAAAAGAAATTGCTAAAGATGGCAAAGAGGACAGTGTACATATACAACGTTACAAAGGTTTGGGTGAGATGAATCCTGAGCAACTTTGGGACACAACCATGAATCCAGCAACACGCACGCTCAAAAAAGTATCTATTGATTCAGCAGCGGAAGCAGATCATTTATTCTCAATGCTAATGGGTGATGAAGTGCCCCCTCGTAGAGATTTTATAGAACGTAATGCGAAATATGCAAGAATTGATGTGTAAGCTATCTGGCTTACTGTATAGAAAGCACGAACTGAATTTGTAAAGTCTTATTAGGACTCCAGAAAAGTTGTACTTTAAAGGAAAACATTTGCTCCTGTACAAGTAAATCTTATGTTCCACTTATCAATTGTTGTCTTTTCAGCATATTTGACTGGTTATAAAACAAGAAACCCGAAGCATTACTTCGGGTTTCTTGTTTTATAAAATTTGATGAAAAAATGTAAATCAATACGGTCTTGTACCAGTTACAGTTAAGCCTAAGCTTCTAGCTGTGCCAGCAACCATGCTGATAGCAGATTCTATTTTATAACAATTCAAATCTGGCATTTTAATTTCTGCAATTTTAGTTACGTCATCCCAACTTACCGACCCAATTTTTAGTCTGTTTGGCTCATTTGAACCTTTTTGTTTTTTCGATGCTTCCAATAATAAGTTGGCTGCAGGCGGGGTTTTGATTACGAATTCAAACGTTTTGTCTGAAAATACAGTAATCAACACAGGTAATACTTGTCCAGGTTTGTCTTGGGTTCTTGCATTGAATTGTTTGCAAAATTCCATGATATTCAAACCCTTAGAACCTAATGCAGGTCCGATTGGTGGAGATGGGTTGGCAGCTCCTCCTTTCACTTGTAGCTTTACAAAGCCAGTTATTTCTTTTGCCATTTTTAATTCTTAACTAAATTTCTATTTAAAATATATATTCAAACACAAACTGAGGCTGTCACCAAGTGGTTAGGAAGCTTTTTCCACTTGCATATAACTCAATTCTAAAGGGGTGTTTCTACCAAAAATTTTAACCATCACATTCAGTTTCTTCTTATCGTCATACACTTCTTCAACAGTGCCGATAAACCCACTGAAAGGACCATCCATTACTTTGATTGACTCGCCAATCAAATACCTTGACTCTGGCTTTACTTGCGCCAAATTACCTTCTTCTATTCTACCTAAAATCCGATTTATTTCTGACTCTTTAATTGGTTCGGGTTTTTTCAGAGCTTTGGTTTTACCTTCACCAAGAAATCCCAAAGAACCAGGTGCATTATTTAACAAATGCAATGTTTCACCATTATTCAAATCTGCACTAAGGTACATGTAGCCGGGAAAAGAAATTTTTTCACGTACTACCTTTTTACCATTTCTTAACTCATATACTTTTTCAGATGGTACTAATATTTCTTGAACAAATTGAGAAAGGTTTTGACGAGTAAGCTCACTTTCCAAATAGGCTTTCACTTTCTTTTCCTGTCCGCTGATTGCCCTCAATACATACCATTTAATCTCTATCTCAGTTGCCATTTCTCTTTAGTATATATATTAGAATGAACGATAAAACCAGTTCATTCCATTTTCAAAAATAAAATCGACCAAGCCTAGCATTACCGACAAAATTAATGACGACACCAATACTAATATAGTACTTGATTGTAAATCGCTGTATGCCGGCCAAGAAACTTTGTTCTTAACCTCATCAATAGATGAAACGATGTATTCTTGTATTTCTTTCAAATTCATATCCTACTTATCAATTTATGCACGGAAGGCAGGTCTCGAACCTACAACCTACGGTTTTGGAGACCGCCACTCTACCAATTGAGCTACTCCCGTGTGTGATTTACCTAATTGGGGTGCAAAGCTACACCAATTATTCAGTAAAAAAAAGTCCCGATTTAGAACCGGGACTTTTCATTCAATATTTAGTATTGTATTAAAGTACAATTTCAGTTACCTGACCGGCACCCACGGTTCTACCACCCTCACGGATAGCGAAACGAAGTCCTTTTTCCATCGCTACAGAAGCAATCAGCTTCACATTGATTGAAACATTGTCACCAGGCATTACCATTTCAACACCAGCAGGCAACTCGATTTCTCCGGTTACATCAGTAGTTCTGAAATAAAATTGTGGACGATATTTGTTGAAGAATGGTGTATGACGACCTCCTTCTTCTTTTGAAAGTACGTAAACTTCAGCTTTAAATTCCAAATGTGGTTTTACAGATTTAGGTGCACAAAGCACCATTCCTCTGCGAATTTGTTCTTTATCAATACCACGAAGAAGGATACCAACGTTATCGCCAGCTTCACCTCTGTCAAGTAATTTACGGAACATTTCAACACCAGTACAAGTAGAAGTTAAGCCTTCAGCACCCATACCGATAATATCGATAGTTTCACCCACTTTAATAATTCCTCTTTCGATACGACCTGTAGCTACTGTGCCACGACCTGTGATTGAGAAAACATCTTCAACTGGCATCAAGAACGGAAGCTCAGTCAAACGTTTTGGAATTGGGATATAAGTATCAACAGCTTCCATAAGGGCATCAATTGTAGCAACCCATTTAGCATCGCCATTCAAACCGCCCAAAGCAGAACCTTGTATTACAGGAATTTCATCTCCTGGGTATTTATAGAACGATAATAGTTCACGAATTTCCATTTCAACCAATTCCAACAACTCAGGATCATCAACCATATCCACTTTATTCATGAATACAACCAATGCAGGCACTCCTACTTGGCGAGCCAAAAGTATGTGCTCACGAGTTTGAGGCATTGGACCATCAGTAGCAGCTACCACGATGATAGCACCATCCATTTGGGCGGCACCAGTTACCATGTTTTTCACATAATCCGCGTGACCAGGACAGTCAACGTGAGCATAGTGACGATTTACTGTTGAATACTCAACGTGTGAAGTATTGATAGTGATACCTCTTTCTTTTTCTTCTGGAGCATTGTCAATTGATGAGAAGTCTCTTTTTTCAGCAAGGCCTTTATTTGCTAACACCATGGTGATAGCAGCAGTCAATGTTGTCTTGCCATGATCTACGTGACCAATTGTACCTATGTTTACGTGCGGTTTTGATCGGTCGAAATTTTCTTTTGCCATTTTAAAATTTAATTCAGAGTTTGATGAAATATATATTGATTATAATTAAATCCACAATTTAATGAGCTGTTGAAGAGAATTGAACTCTCGACCTCTTCCTTACCAAGGAAGTGCTCTACCCCTGAGCTACAACAGCTTTTGGGACAAAAGATAAAAGACATTAGACAAAAGACATTCAGAATTAGTGTGATAGTCTCTAACCTTTTTTAGTCTAATGTCTTTAAATCTATACTCTTAAGTCACTTTCAACAGAGCGGAAGACGAGGCTCGAACCCGCGACCTATAGCTTGGAAGGCTATCGCTCTACCAACTGAGCTACTTCCGCATTTAGAATGTTAAATTTTGAATGCTAAATTTTAAATAATGTCTTTAACATCTAAGGTTCAAAATTCAGCATTTCCAAGTGGGGAGGGAAGGATTCGAACCTTCGAAGTCATTACAACAACAGAGTTACAGTCTGTCCCATTTGGCCACTCTGGTACCTCCCCATTTGATATTTTACACAACTAAAGAACATCCCTTTTTTCAAAGGGAGTGCAAAGATAAAGGGAAAATCTTTTCCCACAAACCTATTTGCATATTTCTTAGTGTGGGTAAAAATTATTTGATAGAAACATAAAATAGGTCAAAACATAAATTTGTATTGGTGGCTAAAGAGTAGTCGCTAATATCAATATTAGATACCAATAGATTATCGGCATTCATCATTCTATTTCGATTCAATCGGTTTAGCATATCGTAAGGAACTCTTAGCAAAGCATTGGGAAGCTTATATTGGAGGTCTAAAATATCCCATCGGGTAAATTTACGAACTGACTTTTTATTCAATTCATAATAATCAAATACCTTTTTATTGCCTGTAATTCCTTGTGCAGAAACAGATTTGAAATATTTATTCAATAAAGTAGAAAGTTGACTGGCTGTATATTCGCGTTCATGCCAAGGATTTCTAGTAAGTGTGAAGTCGATATTTGGAGTAGTGATAATGGCTTTGCCACCTGGCTTGAGCACACGGTGAATCTCATTTATAAAAAAATCATCGCTATGTATATGTTCGATTACCTGAAAAGCAATTACGGTATCGAATGAATTGCTTTCTATGCCCGAGAAAGGTGGCACATTTGTTTCGATAAATGAATAGTTGGGATACTGGCCTTTCAATTGCTCTAAAAGTGTTCTATTTTTATCTAAAGCGGTGTAAGCTGTGCAATAAGGTGCGAGTGTTTCTAATCCTCGACCTTCGCCACAACCGACTTCGAGCATATTGCCAGCTACAAAATCTTTAGCAGCTTCATAAGCAAAAAGCAAGCGTTGGTGAATAGGGTTGTCGGAAGCTATTTTAGAAGAAGTGATTTCGGTGGTGATTTGCGACATGGGTATTATTGAAAATTGGATTGCAAAGGTAGGCAAAATATGATTATTGGAAATTGAGGGTCTAAAATTTGAAAAAAGACATTTGGACATAACATTCCCATAATGATTTAGTAATTGTTTGATAAACCTGAATTGATGATGCCTTAACATGACAAATCTACATTTGTAAAACTTTTTATTGGTAGATGAATAGAATTTCTGCTCTGGTTTTACTAACCCGTATTTTTTTTAGCCCTAGCTTTCTAAATGCCCAAACTACCGACTCCATAACTTTCCCTCAACAAAAACTCAGAATCATTTCTTGGAATATTTACATGCTTCCAAGGTTTGTGAAAAATACAGGCAAGCTAACACGTGCTAAAAAGATTGGCGACCAGTTAAATATTGAAAATGTTGATGTAATTGTGTTTCAAGAGGCATTTCACGGAGGTGCAAGAAAAAAAATAAAGCAAAGATTGCTCCAAAATTTCCCTTATGTGATAGGCCCAGCAAACCAAAGTTCATTTTCACTTAAGGCTAATAGTGGCATTTGGATTTTCAGCAAATATCCGGTGCTTAATCATTCTTCTATTGTTTTTAAAAGTTGCTATGGGGTAGATGCTTTATCAAAAAAGGGAGCTTTGTTGGTAGAGTTAGATGTGAATGGGAAATTGGTGCAGGTGGTAGGTACACATTTGCAAAATGCGGGACGAGCTGAATTGAAGGAGCTGCAATGCAAAGAAATATTTAAAAAGCTGCTTAAACCAAATGAAAAACCGGGTATACCTCAGGTTATTTGTGGTGATTTTAATATAGAAAAACAAAGCAAGTCGTATCGTGGGATGCTTGCAAGCCTCAATGCAGAAGATGGAACACTACATGGGCCGCACCATTATTCTTATGACAGGCTCACCAATGATTTGCAAACCGAAAAAGGGCAAAAAAGAGATTTGATAGACTATATTTTACTTCGAAACAACAATTCGCAATGCCAGTTTATCTCTCAAATAATAAAGCCGTTTAAACTGCAATGGCATAAAAACCACCAAGATTTGTCTGACCATTATCCGCTAGTAGCTGAAATACTAATGAATAATGCAGCGAACACAGCCTCATTAAAAGAATAGTTTGTTATTCATTAGGGTTCGGTAAGCAATAAAAAAGAGCCTTACGGCTCTTTTTTATTGCTCCAAGTGTCAAACATGAATTTGATTAGTTATTTTGCCTATTTTTATACCACTTTCTGGCCCCAATTGCCACTCCTGAGGCTATCAAAAAGCCAACACCTCCATCAAGGGGAATTTGGTCTTGATCTACAGGAAAACCTCCGCCATCGTCAGGGGGTTGTGCGGAAGAAAGCACACTAAAAACTACAATTAGAAATAAAGTATGGAGTAAATATTTGATTTTATACATTCTAAAGTAAAATTTAATATAGTATTAATTTCTTAGTTATCATTTTGTTGTCTGCATTTAGCTTTATTATAAAAATGCCTTCTCGACCAGCTTCAAAGCTAGCTAATCCATTATTTATAGGGATGTTTTTAATGTCAATTATTTTATTTCCTAAAATATCAAACAAACTTATTTCTGATACTGATACTGCACCTGTCGGTGTACGAACAAATACTTTAGTGCCATAGGAATAGATTTTAAATAGCTCGTCAGAAACAGGTGAAATAATATTAGTATCTGTAGTATCTGAAGGCGCATTTTCTGCCAATTCCTGATCAGTTACAAAAGTACGGCTTAAAACTTCAAATGCAATATCGCTTACTATTGTTGAAACTCCTGGAATGCTTGTTTGCGGAACATCACCAAGTGAAACTAAAGAAAGGCTAAATCTGCTTCCAGTAAAGGTGGTATATTTAAACGAATAGAAGGGAGTAGATTTAAGATTGATTGGTGAATTAGAGTTTTCGGTATCATTAAGATAAACATCTACATCAGGATAAAATGAATTTACATCCCCCATTGCTATTTGATAGGTTCCATAAGTTCTCACGGATACATATAACGGTATTATTTTTGAACGAGTAACATCGTTGAGCAAGTTTACCGCAATATATCTGCCAGAGGCTAAAGTGTAAATATTTGCCAATGGCGATGGATTGAATATTTTTTCACTATCATAATTATCAAAATCATCGGAAGCATTGGCATCAAAAGAGAAAATAGCAGCATCGGTAGAAGCAAGACCGGGCACTTTGCTATCTAAATTTATATAAAGATATTTTCTAGCGGCTTCTTCTCTAGCAAAAGTATTGTTGCCTGTAGAGGTAATATCAGAAACTCTATCTGTGTTTTTAAATGTGAGTGTGCCACTGGAAGTAGCTTTTACAAAAAAACCCTGCCCTGATGGAATGATACTTCCTGCGGCATCTAGCTTCATTTTATAGCCATCTATACTATACACATAAGCAGTAGAAATACCGAAAGGTTTAACCCCTGCAACCCCTACCCTGCCCCAATCGATGGCAGATGGATATGGATTGCCTATTAAATTCCACCCTGCTACACTTCCGGGAACTGTGGTATTAAAGGTAATAGCGGTAGGCACATTTCCATTGTTGGGCACGCCTACAAAGTTTATAACCTTTGTAATAGGCTGCACTGTAGAAAAGCCTCTACCAGGTGTCATTAATGGCACGGAAGGCGATTCGGTAACACGTCTAAAACCTCCACTAAAGTTGAGGTTTATGCGGGCCGGATTGCCATTTTCACTATATAACAAGGTATTGAAACCAGGCTGAGAGATTACAGAAAACGCTGCATCTACAATTGGAGAAGAGAAATAATGCCCAACCGTAACGCTAATGCCTGGAGCGTATCGTTGTACGGTAAGGCTTCCATTTGCCGAGCCGCTTGTAGCACCGCTGGCAATCGTATTGTTATTATCTATTAAAGAGGCTGTTTGCGAAGCGGTAGATACTAAAGTGAGGTTATTATTTGTGTTGAGTTTGTTGCTGGTATTAATATTTAAGTTTAGAAAACCTGTAATACTGGTGGGTGATGTAAGAGAAACATCTCCGCCACTTGGTTTGTCGATTAAGAGATTGTTGAGCCTAGTAAAAGGAGTGGAGATAGATTGAGCAAAACTACCAGTAAGGCTGATTGTGTAAATACTTGGATTTACAAAAGTGCCACTCCCGCTAAATGAGGGTAAAGAAGCTGATGAAGAGGTAAATGTGGTACCATCATTCATTTGAAAATTTTGATTGCTTGGGAGGGTTATGTCAAAACCATTATCAGTAAGCGATCCTCCTACTATTGTAATCCCGCCTCCAATAACATTTGTACCATCTATGGGTGATGCTAATAATATCCCTCCTAAAGTATTATTAAATTGAATGCCACCTGCAGTATTAAAAAAATTCCCTATTGACTGATCGCTTGTTAAATTTACTGTTTGTATTGCTGAGCCATTAAAAACCAATAAATTATTTGAAGTAACAGTTCCTCCTGGATTTACAAATGCAGTATTGAATGCATTGAAATCTCCTTGTATGTATATCGGGTCGCGGTAAAAATTTATGTTAGTCGAATTTGGGTCAAAATAAATTAAAGTAGTAGATGATAGACTTCCACTTATATAAAATGATTTATCGCTCAGCCCATCACTAGCGAAAGTGATATTATTAAAAGTAAGGCTTCCTGCAATGGTAGTATTTTCACCCTGAAATATCACACCAGCAGAACTTGTGGTTACTATTCCTGCATTTGCAAAAAAAGAACCATTTACATTAACAGTACTGCTTGTATTCGTAAGACTAAATGTTCCACCGCTTATCAACACTAAACTATTAAAGGTAACATCTGATGCTGGAATAGTTAGAGTCCCACCAGTTACCGTTACAGAATTTATTGTAGTAGATGAATTCCCCAAATTAAGTGTGCCACCAGTGACAACCAAATTATTTATTGTAACAGCCCCACTTCCTGAAACTAAGCTCATTGACGAACCATTTATTGATAAAATATTAACAGTGACGGTTCTAGTTCCTGAGCGGGTAATTGCTCCAGTATATGATGAAGCAATTGAAATACTATTTACATTAACATTTGCAGAAATCAAGCAGTTATTACTGTTATTAAATATTAAGTCATCTGAAGAACTTGGAACGCCAGAAGGATTCCAATTTCCAGATGTTGCAAATGCAGTGGTAGTTCCAACCCATGTCCTAGTAACTGCTTGTGCAGAATAAAAGGATATCAAAGCTATTATTCCCAGTATCAATTTCTTCATAACTATTCTTAGTTTATGTGCAAATATTTATATATTACAAAGTAAGAGATTAAAGTTTGTTAATCCAAGCCATATCAATATGTTAAGCAAAGGGGTAATACTTCAAATTGTGGTTGGTATAATCGAACGACAGTGATTTATAGGAAATAATGATGCCATCACTACAAATGATGGCATCATTCACAAAAATACGGTTGTTACTTGCCAAAATACTTCGGCTGGTTGAGGCTGAGAGCTGAAGTAAGGCCAAAAATCTTATGATTTCAATATATTCTAACTAAAGTAACCCCATGCGTGGCGATGGTAGTTTCAAATTTGATGTCAAATTTGCCAATCTCTTTTTGTCTCCAAACGTCTCGCACCGTTTTTGAACCTGTTAATTTCAATTCTGCCCAATTAATTGATACTTTTTTAGTGCCGCCATTCACATTAAATATACCTACAGCTTTTGAACCATCTTCCAAGTCTTTCATCCATATCTGGTAATCGCTATTGTTAACTACTCTTATTGCCTGCTTTCCCAATGCATCTTGGTTTATGTCAATTACTTCACTGTTTTTCAATAAGTTGAGTGTAAAATCGTCTAACTGCGACATATCGCAACCTATCAGCAATGGTGAAGCTAGGAGCGACCATAGTGAAATGTGTGTGTATTGTTCATTCACTGACAATCTTGAATTTCGCAGCTTCGGGCCCCAACCAACTTTGCCTACTACTAGCATATCGGGGTCGTTCCAACGGCCTGGCTTGGCATACTGTGCTAAATCGGCCTGACCAAAGCCTATGCTTGCCATACTTTGCCAGGTATCTTCTATATCACCAGTGGTTCTCCAACTTTGGGCATTCATTTCCGCTCCCCATTTCCACACATCGCCCCATCCATATTGGCAAAGGCTATAGTATATATCTCTATTCGCACCCGCAATCGCTTTTTGAGCAACCTGATAGGGCTTTTTCAATCCTACAAGTACTTTGGGGTTTTTAGATTTCACGTTCCATGTATTGTCGATTTTTACAGGAAATATCTCTGAATAGTAGCACCAGTCGTACTTTAAATAATCTATGCCCCACGATGCCCAAGTATTGATATCTAGTTGCTCATATTTATAGCTTCCTGTGTAATTTCCACAAGTTTTAGGACCAGGAGAGGAATAAATGCCCAATTTCAAGCCCATGCCGTGAATATCGTTTGCCAGCTTTTTCATGTCAGGAAATTTTTCGTTGGGTTGTAGCACCCCGTTTGCATCCCTTTCTGATTCCCAACCATCATCAATATTCATATAAGTCCATCCGTAGTTTATCAAACCTTTGTCGATTAAGGCTTTGGCAGAGGAACGTACTTTTTCGTCACTCACGGCCAAACCCCAGCAATTCCATGAATTCCACCCCATAGGTGGCGTGAGAGCAATTAAATCGCCAACTACAATTTTGAAATCTTTGGAAGTTTCTCCTAACAGGTTTTTGGCCTTCAGTTTTACTTTGTATTCTCCTTTATCTTTCAATGTTCCATTGATAATTCCTGTAGTCGCATCAAGCTTTAAACCGCTTGGCAAATTATCGATTGAGAATACCATAGGCCTTTCTCCACTGGCTGGTATAGTAAATAAAAATGGTTTGCCAGGCTTTACGCCAAATATTTTGGCGCCATTAATTTTGGGTTCTTTATTTTCAAAAGGCGTCAGTATAAATGGTACTTCCTGTTGTTCGCTAAAGGAATTTTTAGAATTCTCTGCTTCAAATGAATATTTGGCTGTGATATTCTCAAAGCTTGGTAGAATAAATTCAAACTCAAATGGTTTTTTGCTGCTAACTGTGGCAAATACATTGTAGTCTGCAAGTTTTTTGCCTGTTAAATTATCTGTTACTTCTCCCTTAAAATTTCCTGAAAACGACTGGGTTTCCGCTGCAGATGATTTTAAATATACCTTTTTGCTGAAAGTTCCGTCTTTCTTGAAGTTGAATGGAGACTCATTGATATCAATTTTCAAAAAATCAAGTACATCTATCATACTAATAGAATATTTTTGAGATACACCCATGCCACCGTTGCCTAACTGGTCAAAAACACGCACAGCAATTACATTTTCTGCATCCCACTTTACGGCTTTATTGCTAGTAGAAATTGCATATCTGCGATAAACACTGTATGCAGAGTTTCCAGGAGTATTATCTCCATTGCCAAATTGAAATTTCATTCCGCCATTTTCACCTATCAGTTGTCCATTAAGGAATGTTTGGTCATGATCGTCAATAATGCCTAACAAAATTTTTAGGCTGTCTTTCATGGCCGAATTTTCTTTCAATGACGATGGAATAAATACTTTTTTACGATACCAAGCATAGCCATCATACTTTTCATAGCCTTGAAATTCCCAAAATCGATTGAGTTCGATAGATTTCCAGCTGGTTTCATCTAGTTCGGGTTTTGCCCAAGCCAAATCATCTCCTGTTTTGAATTTCCATCCTTGGGAAATATCGATTTCTTGTGCCGATACCAATAAGGGCAGTAGAAATATAATCGCACATTTATGTAATTGTGTCATTTCTGTTGAATTATTTTGTTAATTAATTGTGCAAAACTAAGTAGAATTGTAATAAATGGCATACTTGTTTGCATGTATTTGCTGCTTGAGCACTTTTTTAAATGAATAAAATTATATTTATAAAAAATCGTTGTTAGTCGATATGCGAGTATTAGGATGGTTGAGTTTGTGGTTATTTTTCTGTATTGCAAATGCGAAAACTGAGTTTTCGCCCAAGCTGGCTCAATCGTACGAATTTCTGTATAAGTTAAAACTTGATTCAGCCCAAATATTGATTAGGCGTAATGAGCAATCGGAGCCCGACAATGAAGTAAATAAATTCATGTATAGTTATGTAGAGTTTATTCGCATTTTATTGTCGGAAGACAATTTGGTGTATTCGCAATGGCAAAATAGATTTAATTTGAGAATCAACGCCTTTAAAGCTATAGCCGATGCCTCGCCTTACAAGCAATATTTGTTGGGCGAAATGTACATCAAATCATCTATTCTAAAATTTAAGTTTGGCGACCAAGTAGGGGCATTGATTGATTTCAAGAAGGGTTACAGTTTCCTGGCATCGAATGAAAAAGATTTCCCCAATTTCCCTTACCACAAAAAAACTTTGGGATTAATCCCAAAGTTTTTTTGTGGTAAGGG
>CAZMFZ010000039.1:0-27364 GCA_964565665.1 uncultured Bifidobacteriaceae bacterium
CTACCAAATTGTGGCCTCTCATAAATTAATAAAAATTCAAAAAAAATATAGTATTGATGCCCTTGAAATACAAACCGACAAAAACCACCTTACCAGAATTATAGATAATTTATTGTCAAATGCTATTAAATTTTCTAAAAACAATCGTAATGTAACTGTAAATTTGATTGATAACCTTCAAGAAATTGCCATAATAATAACTGATGAAGGACCTGGATTTACTGAAGAAGACAAAAAAAATATTTTCAAAAAATACCATAAATTGAGTGCACAGCCCACCAGAGGTGAAAACTCTACCGGCTTAGGTTTGCATATTGTAGATAAACTCACGCACGAGTTGCAAGGCAAAATTGAACTTAGAAGCACAGCATCAGCAGGGGCTACATTTACACTCACTTTCCAAAAAAACATTTGATCTACTTGACCTTTGAGATAAGTTGTTTGAAAAAATAATACACAAATAGTGTATTAGTAATTAAGTATCTTTTCCAAAGTCTTTTAGGTTCTTGAAATAATCTGTATAACCATTCCAAGCCATTTTTCTGCATAAAAACTGGTGCTCTTTTTGTTTTATTGGCATACAATGGAAAAGCACCGCCAAGCCCCAAAAGCACAGCATTAATACGGTGCGAATTTTCTGCCATCCAGTTTTCTTGCTTGGGGCAGCCCAGGCTTACAAATACCATATTAGCCCCCGAAGTGTTTATATCATTTATGAAAGTATCATTTTCAATATCTGAAAATTCTCTAAAAGGAGGTGATACTGAACCTACTACCTTCAATGCTGGATTTTGGCTTTTGGCTTTCTCAATAAATGAATCAATAGTGGGGCGTTCTGTACCTAATAAATATACCGAAAGATTATGCTCGTTTGCACCTTTGATTAAGTCAAAAATCATATCCATACCAGCGGTACGATCTTGTTTCACTTTATGTAAATATTTCAATGCCATCACTACCGACATACCATCGGAAGTTACAATAGTGGCATTATTTACAGAATCAGCAATTTTTTTGCTTAAATGAGCCTCTACAGCCATGTGTGCATTAGCAAAGCAAACATAAGAGGGCATTTTTGCTGCTGCTAAATCATATATTGTGTCTAATACTTTTCCGTAAGGTAGTGTAGACACCTTAAGATCTATCACCTTTTTGGTATCGTTTCTCAACTTAAATTCTGAAGCTACTACCATATTAAATGCAAACTCTTCTTAAAATAATTATATTAGATAGTAAAAGTATTAAAACTTTACGACAAGGCAAAAAATATATTCACTAAGTTAGGTATTTCAACACAAATCTAACATGCAATTTTAAGAAATCTACTTTCTTAACAAAAACATAATATAGGACACACAAAAATGGAGAAAAAGAATCTCCATTTTTGTGTGTGGTAAAATTATTTACTTAATGCAATTTTCAAATTTGAATCTATAGCACTTAGGAAGTCTTCAGTATTGAGATAGTGTTCGCCTAGGGTAACTTTATTGCCATGAATACAAACAGCTAAATCTTTAGTCATTTTACCACTTTCCACTGTCTCTACACATACTTTTTCAAGTGTTTGACTAAAATTGATAAGGGCAGGATTTCCATCAAATTTCCCTCTGAACTCTAGACCTCTTGTCCATGCAAATATAGATGCGATAGGGTTGGTAGAAGTTGCCTTACCTGCTTGATAATCTCGATAATGGCGGGTTACTGTACCATGTGCAGCCTCCGATTCCATTGTTTTTCCATCTGGGGTTACGAGTACTGAGGTCATTAATCCAAGTGAGCCAAACCCCTGAGCTACGGTATCTGATTGCACATCGCCATCGTAATTTTTACAGGCCCATACAAAATTTCCATTCCATTTCAAGGCAGATGCCACCATATCGTCAATTAATCTGTGTTCGTAAGTGATGCCAGCTTCTTGGAATTTTGTTTTAAATGTTGCTTCGAATATTTCTTGGAAAATATCTTTAAAACGACCGTCATATTTCTTTAGAATTGTATTTTTTGTAGATAGATACAAAGGCCATTTCTTCTGCAAAGCGGTGTTGAAGCACGAGTGTGCAAAGCCACGAATAGATTCATCAGTGTTGTACATAGCCAAAGCCACGCCATCTCCTTTGAAGTTGTATACTTCAAATGTTTGGGCAGGTGAGCCATCTTCAGGTGTAAAACTGATGGTTAATTTGCCTTTGCCTTTAGTCAGAAAATCGGTAGCGCGATACTGATCGCCAAACGCATGACGACCAACCATTATGGGAGCCGTCCAGTTGGGAACTAAACGAGGCACATTTTTACATACAATTGGTTCGCGAAATACGGTACCATCTAAAATATTTCGGATGGTCCCATTAGGCGATTTCCACATTTGTTTCAAATTAAACTCTTTTACGCGCGCTTCATCTGGTGTGATTGTGGCACATTTGATGCCAACATTATATTTTTTAATGGCTTCGGCAGCATCAATTGTAATTTGATCGTTGGTAGCATCGCGGCTTTCCATACCTAAATCGTAGTATTTTATATCAATTTCAAGATGGGGAAGAACAAGTTTGTCTTTAATAAATTTCCAAATAATTCTGGTCATTTCATCACCGTCTAGCTCTACTACGGGATTGGCTACTTTAATTTTGTTCATTTTCTACGTTAGAATTTTGATAAATTTCTATGAAATCTCTTCAAAGTTAATGTATCGGGCAAAAATATTAAACTTTAAAGCGAATAAAATAAACTAAGCTGCTTAAATGGCATTTTTATAGATAGTTTTGAATGAAATTAACCCTAATTATTCAATGCTTGTAACTTTAAGACAATTGCAATATGTGATAGCTGTGGCAGAATCGGGCAGTTTTTCAAAAGCTGCTGAGATATGCTTTGCAGAACAAAGTACTATTAGCCATCAAGTGAAAACATTGGAAGAAAAACTAGGCAAACAAATTTTCAATCGAAATTCCATACCTGCAAAGCTTACACCTGAAGGCGAGTTGATTGTGGAGCAAGGCAAACAAATAATTGCTCAGGTGGAAGAATTAATTAAGCCATTTAAAATGCCGGTGAAGAAACAGCAAGTATAATTGGCAATATTTCGCAACTTAAAGCAATATGCTTTTGAGGTAAATGCTAAAAACCTATATTTGCATTCTAATCACAAAAGTATGCTGCCCAGGTGGTGAAATTGGTAGACATACTACTTTGAGGTGGTAGCGCCTGTTAAAGGGCATGCGAGTTCGAATCTCGCCTTGGGCACTTTTGAATGCCCCACGATATTAATATTCGTGGGGCTTTTCTTTTGATAATGCCTTCACATGGAGTGATGGCATCAAATAGTTGGGTACAAATCAATCACTTGTTTTGTATTAGAATATAAAACCTCTCTACTCCAAAGCAGCTACTCCTGGCAATATCTTGCCCTCCATGTATTCGAGTAATGCACCTCCTCCGGTAGATACATAAGAAACACGGTCTCCGTAGCCAGCATTGTTGATTGCCGAGGCAGAATCGCCACCGCCTATAAGTGAATATCCGCCTTTTTCTGTGGCTTCTACTACGGCTTTGGCTATCGCATTGGTACCTGAGGCAAAGTTTGCAAATTCAAACACGCCCATTGGGCCATTCCACAATAAGGTTTTCGATTTAGCTACTACCTCTTCAAAAACTTTGATAGATTCCGGACCTATATCCAGCCCCTGCCATCCATCAGGTATTTCGCCTTTGGGTGCAATTTTTATGTTTGCATCGTTGCTAAATTCGTCTGCTATCAGGTTGTCGAGTGGGAAATATAAATTTATGCCTTTCGCTTTTGCCTTTTCTATAATTGAAAGTGCTAAATCGGTTTTGTCGGGTTCTGAAATAGATTTTCCGATTTTCCCACCTTGAGCCAATACAAAAGTATAGGTCATTCCCCCTCCAATTATCAAATTATCAACTTTATCAAGTAATTTTTCAATTATCAATATTTTGTCAGATACTTTAGAGCCGCCCATAATGGCCGTAAAAGGATGCTCAGCATGGTTCATGATTTTATTGGCATTTTCAATTTCAGCCTGCATTACAAATCCACAAACACGCTCTTTGAAAAACTTTCCCATTACAGCCGTAGATGCATGGGCACGATGGGCAGTACCGAAGGCATCATTTACCCACACATCGCCATAAGAGGCTAATTTTTTTGCAAATTCTTCATCTCCTTTTTCCTCTTCTTTGTAAAAACGAAGGTTTTCTAGTAACAGTATTTCACCCGGTTTTAAGGCTGCTGAAAGTGATTTGGCCGATTCGCTAATACAATCATCGGCAAAATAAACTTTGGTTTTGTAGGCATCTTCAAGCCATTTTACAACATGTTTGAGCGAATATTTTTCTTCTGGACCATCTTTTGGCCTGCCCAAATGGCTCATTAGAATGGCAGAACCTCCTTCTTTCAATATTTTAGAGATAGTAGGTACACAGGCACGCAAACGGGTATCGTCTGTAATGGTAAAAGCCTTGTCGAGCGGTACATTAAAATCGACTCTTACAGCCGCTTTTTTACCAGAGAAGTTAAATTTGTCGAGCGTTAGCATAAATATGACTTATTTTAGGTTTGCATTAATAGATGTAAAATTGATAATCTTCAATTCAATTGCAAAATACAATAAATAATAAATTGAGTTTATTTTTTCTGAATGGCATCAAATGGCAATCATGATGAAAGTCTGAAATACAATACGTACTACTTTTCACTGGCAACAATTCATTAAATCAGGAAGTATAATTTTCAATTGCCCCTCTCACATTTCCATATTTATTTAGCAATGTTTGGGCTGTGGCGGCATCTATATTTAATTCTTCCATAATCATTCGCACACCTCTATCAATCAGTTTATGATTCGATAGTTGCATATCTACCATTTTATTGCCTTTTACTCTGCCGAGTTGAATCATTACAGAGGTAGAAATCATATTCAATACCAGTTTTTGGGCTGTTCCTGCTTTCATGCGTGTACTTCCGGTCACAAACTCAGGTCCTGTAACTACCTCAATAGGAAAATCTGATATGGCAGTAATGGCTGCATCGGGATTGCAAGTGATGCTACCTGTGGCAATATGATTTGCTTTGCACGCTTGCAATCCACCAATTACGAATGGTGTACGCCCTGAAGCTGCAATGCCAATTACAAAATCTTTCTCATTGATATAATAAGCTTCTAAATCGAGCCATGCTTGTTTAGAATCGTCTTCGGCAAACTCTACCGCTTGACGTATTGCCCCATCACCCCCGGCAATAAGCCCTATCACTAAGTCGAATGGCACACCAAATGTAGGCGGACACTCCGAGGCATCCACTATACCAAGTCTTCCACTAGTGCCTGCTCCTATGTAAAAGAGCCTTCCACCTGTTTTCAGCTTTTCAACTGCGGCAGTAACTAATTTTTCAATATGTGGAATAGCTTTTTGCACTGCAAAAGGCACAGTTTGATCTTCAAAATTGATATTTTTTAGCAATTCGTGAACGCTCATTTTATCTAAATGTTCAAATTTTCCTTTCGATTCAGTAATGGTTTGCATTTTATCTATGTGTATTGGAATAAATCGTTGATGGCAATGGGCATATCTTTTGGGTTGTAGGTGTGGTTAGAATGGTATTTTTTTCTATTTTTGAATAATTTATTATTTAATTACTTAGCCAGTCATTTCCAAGCTTACAAGCTATACCTATTTATTAAGTAAAGAAAATAAGCACTCCTTTGAACTTGATTAAAACACTATCCCTATATATTATTTTTTTATTTGCAGGCTACAGTTGCTTGTACGCTCAAACTACTACACCCATTCCTAAAGGGCAAAAGTATGTAAAAAAATACGATAGGAAGGTAATCATTAGCCCGTATATAGGTTATGCATATCTTATTCCACCTACATCAGCAGTTAATAATATTGGTGATAAAACAAATCTGTACGCCCAATTTAACCCTATTGTGTTGAATGCTGGAATTACAGCCTATTATCCTTTGAAAGTATATCCACGTTTATTATTTAGTGGTGAATACAATATTATATTTTCAGCTCGCGGATACTTTTTGTTTAATATAAATACCTTGCAGGCCGGAGCAAAATTTTTATTGCGAGACAGGAGAAAGAAATTCAACCCTTATGTAGCTGCAGGCTTAGGCTTGCCTTTTGTGTTGTATAGTCAAACGGCTCACAATGAAGAGTTTATCCCCACAGAAAAAACAGATATAGAATTTGGTGATCCTATAAAGTTTGAGAAACGCATTCCAAATAAAACCATTTTTACACCTATGTTCAGCCCATATATTGCTCTTGGAGCTCAATATAGAATTGATAGAAAGTATAGTATATTTCTACAAGCAGGCATAAATCCTGTGATAGGCAATCATGCAGCATTGCAGGCCGTTTCATCTGCTCACAATTCCGGGCTTACTTATATTTCTGCCAGAGGTGGTGTAAATATCCAGCTTATGAAGCCTAAACCGCCTTATGTAGATACCGCAATGATTCCTATCCCTGATCCGGTAATGGCACTTTCCGTGCCTGAAGATTATTTGAGGCAAAGAATGCTGGTGCTTGAAGGTGTATTTGATGTGCAATTGCGTGAAGGCTTGAAACATAATGTAAGGCTTGAAGTAGGTAATCACGAATTATTGATTGATGAGCAAGTGCAAGACCCATGCAAAGTAGTATGCTATTTATATAACGATAAGGGAGATATTGTAGCCCGTGCAGAATCTACGCCTGAAGGCAAAATTGTGTTTACCGATTTAGATAAAGGCATTTATGATCTCACATTCGTACTAGAAAAGCCTTGTACTACTGCCAATTTCAAATACAAATTTCCAGATCCTAGTGTGCATCCGCTATTGCAATACAATGAAGATGGTAGCATAACTGATTCGCTCTTTTACAACATTCAAGGAAGTCTAGTAGTACCTGACACCGCAGATTTCAGTTTTGTATACAAATCATCGCCTTTGTTTTTGGTCTCTACCAACAAAATGCTCAACGACAATTACGATATAGCCGTGTATTTGGCAGATAGCACTAAAAAAGTACTTTCAAAGTTTGAGCCTGGCAAAAATGAAAATTTCTATTTTAAAAAACTTCCCACCAAAAACTATGAAGTGATATACAAAGTACCCGATGCTGAATTGAAAACAGGTATTGATTATACATTTTTTGACAATTATAAATATCCCTCGAAAAGAATCACATATATAGATACAAAAGATTCCACAAATCAAATAATAACAGAGGAAAGTCGGTTTTATGAAAAACTAAAATACAACCTGAAAGGCAGAGTAACTCTTAAAGATTCATTAAATAAAATGGATGGAGTAACCCTTTATTTGGTAAATGATAAAAAGAAAATTGTGTATTTCAAAAAGCCAGAGAGAGATGGCTCATTTTTTTTTAAAAATTTGAAATCTAAAATTAAGTATGAAGTTTTCTACGAACTTGACAATAAAAAAGGAATAATAAGCATCAATCACAAAGAGGAAGAACTTGTGCCATTGCCAAAATCGAACTTGGATGATGTGGATGCGATAGGCAGAAGGCGTAGGTTAGTGCCTGATTTACAAGCCAGTAGCAATGAAGATGCCAAAGACCTCACTACTTACAATGTAAAAGGCACCCTCGTAAATCCCAAAGGCTATGGGGTGTATGTTGGGGCTTTTGAAAATATAACAAATGTAGATTTAATGTGCAAAAAACTGATAAAAGATGGCTTTGACGAAATAGCTATTCAAGTGGGCATGACAGACCACATGAATAAAATATACGACTTTACCCGCAATTTCAAAATTCATAAAGTGATGATTGGGCGATTTGAAAAGGAAAAACAAGCCATAAGAGTTAAAAACAGGCTCGAATACGAAGGCTACGATGCAGTAGTATTGAAATACTAACTCAATTTTTCCAATTGGTCTTTTATACCCTCCCAAATTGATCTTTTAAGCAATTCCTTATTTGGGCAAATGTTGATCCAAGGCTGAAAATCAACAAGTTAAATTAGTCGCCTTCCGCTATTTTACTCTGCAATATATTGATTATCAATAGCATAGCCACAGTTTATTTCTGGTAATAAATTTTTTTAACCGCCATTTTATACGATAATTGTAATCCTGTCTTGAAATATTAATATTTTAAAGTCAAATCTAACTTCCCTTTATTTCTATTATTCATAATGAAAAAATCAGCGTTTATATTTTCGGTTTATATACTATCATTAGCCCTGTTGAGCTGCACCAAAAACGATATTAATATTTTAGTATTTTCCAAAACTGCTGGATTTAGACACGAATCTATCACTGCAGGCAAGCAAATGTTTTTGAGGCTGGCTACAGATAACAAGTTGAAAATCGACACCACAGAAAATGCCTCTGCATTTACAGATGAAAATTTGAAACAATACAATGTAATTGTTTTCCTCAGCACTACAGGCGATATTTTAGATTACAATCAGCAGGTGGCAATGGAGCGCTTTATACAATCGGGTGGCGGTTTCGTAGGCATTCATGCTGCTACCGATACCGAATACGGCTGGCCTTGGTATGTACAAATGGTGGGAGGCAGTTTCGAAAGCCACCCCAATGTGCAAAAAGCTACAATTGATATTAAAGACAACCAACATCCCTCTACTTCGCATTTATCCAAACAATGGATTAGAGAAGATGAGTGGTACAACTTTAAAAATCTGAATCCCAGTGTGAAAGTACTGGCTACTATAGATGAAAAATCATACTCAGGAGGCAAATTAGGCGATTACCATCCAATGGTTTGGTGCCACGACTACGATGGAGGAAGGGCTTTTTATACTGAATTTGGGCACACCAATGAAAGTTTTTCTGATGCAAAATACATAGCCCATGTGCTTGGGGGAATTAAATATGCCATAGGCAAGGGCGAAAAACCCGATTATTCAAAGGCCAAAGCGCAATATAGACCAGATCAATCTCGCTTTCATAAGCAAATAATAAAAGAAGGATTGGACGAACCCATAGCATTGGCGATTTCTAAAGGTGGAAAAGTTTTTTATTGCGAGAGAAAAGGGAAAATATTCTGCTTTGATTCTAAAAAAGGAGGCGTAAAACAAGTTGCAAATTTATTGGTAGATGATTTTGCCGGAAATGGAATTATGGGCATGACACTCGACCCTGATTTTGATTACAATCATTATATGTATGTGTTTTATATTGATACCTTCCAGCTTTACAAACTATCGAGATTTAATTTTATAAACGACCAATTAGATTTGAATTCAGAAAAATTGGTATTCTCTTACAAACTTGACAAAGAACCAGGGGCACACAATGGAGGAACTATTTTATTTGACAAAGAAGGTAATATACTGATTTCTACTGGCGATAATACACCACCATGGCAAGCAAACGGCTATCCGCCTTACGACCAAAGAGTGGGCAGAGAAATGTACGATGCCCAACGCACGGCAGCAAATTCCAACGATTTCAGAGGGAAAATTCTACGTATCAAACCCAATAGCAATGGCTTAGGCTACACTATTCCCGAAGGAAATTTATTTGGAGAAAATACGCCTAATTGCCGTCCTGAAATATATGTTATGGGTTGTCGCAACCCTTGGAAAATGAGTTATGACAAAAAAACAAATTATCTATATTGGGGTGAAGTGGGACCAGATGCTGCAAATGATAGCACCGTAGGCACTAAAGGCTACGATGAAATAAACCAAGCACGCAAAGCCGGTTTTTTTGGTTGGCCCTATTTGATTGCAAATAATAAAACTTATGCAATGGTAGATTTGGTGAATGAAAGACCGGGAGCAATGTCTGACCCAAATGCCATTGTAAATCTTTCAAAAAATAATACTGGGATTCAAAAAATACCTTTCCAGCCCCATAAAGCCCTTATTTATTATCCATATAGCCAAAGTTTTGAATTTCCAGAAGTAGGGTCTGGTGGCAGAACAGCCTGTGCAGGACCGGTATACTACCAAGCTGATGCAAAAAATTCTGACGTCAAATTTCCTGCTTATTATAATGGTAAATTATTTATTTATGAGTGGATGAGAGACTGGATAAAAGCCGTGACTCTTGATGCTGAAGGCAATTATGTAACCATGGAACCTGTAATGGAAAATGTGCAATTTGCCCATCCATCGCACATAATGTTCGCATCTGATGGTTCGCTTTATGTACTAGAATATGGCTATATTTGGTACTCGCAAAGTGGAAATGCAAGGCTTTCCAGAGTTACATTCCACCAAGGAAACAGGCCAGCAGAAGCAAAAATAACAGCTCTAACCGATACCATCGGTGTAGAGCCGTTTATTATAAAACTATCCGCCACAAAATCTTTCGACCCCGATGGCGATTCGCTTACTTTCGAATGGAGCGATGGAAATTACCAGGAATCAAAAGGCAAAATAGCTACTTTTCAATACGATAAACCAGGCGTATACTGGGCAAAATTATTAGCAAAAGATAAAAATGGAACTGCCTCTATGGCATTTCAAAAAGTGATAGTGGGCAATACCTTCCCCAAAGTAAAACTTATTACAAGTAGCGGTAATTCTTCATTTTATTGGGAAAATTCTGCATTAAAATATAGTGTAGAAGTTACTGATAATGAAGATATTAGTATTGATAAAAACAAAATAAAAGTAATTCTAAATTATTTGAATGTGGGTGAAGATATTTACCCGATTCCAACAGCGGGGCATAGTGGTGAAAAGCTTGAAAAAAGCATTACCGATAACCCACTCATTGCAGCTAGCGACTGTAAAGCTTGCCATACTATGAATAAAAAATCGGTAGGGCCTGCATTTGCAGAAATTGCCAAACGATATGCCAATGACGGTAATGCTCCAGCCATGTTGGCAAAGAAAATTATCAACGGTGGCGGAGGCAACTGGGGCGATCATGCCATGAGTGCTCATCCACAAATT
Organism: uncultured Bifidobacteriaceae bacterium; assembly: GCA_964565665.1. Taxonomy (GTDB): domain Bacteria; phylum Bacteroidota; class Bacteroidia; order Cytophagales; family UBA9547; genus CAZMFZ01. The sequence continues at coordinate 10,916 of CAZMFZ010000039.1, forward strand.
ACCCAAGGTACTGCCAAAGAAATGGTAAGCTATATTTTAAGCCTGACCAGTGAAAGCGATAGCAGAAACACCCAGATACTTCCAGCATCTGGCACTATTCCATCTTCCGAATTCTTAAATAAAAAAGGAACTTTTTACCTCACAGCCAGCTATGAAGATAATGGTAAAGATGGTAAAGGGAAGCTTAACAGCATCGATTTTGTCAAACTTAAAAATTCTATGGTGGAAAGCATAAATGCAGATACTTCAGGCAAATGTATTCCTATTACAAGTATTGCAGAGGGCTTTAAAAATAAATATACTGGTGCAATTATGAACAAATCTTATTTGTTGTTTAAGAATATAGACCTTAGCAACATTGCCTCTATAACTGCTCGAACAAATTCCAAACAAGCAAATGGCAAAATAGAAATTCATATAGACAGCAAGGACGGTGAATTATTAAGTGTAATACCAATTAAGGCTGCTGGAGCTTGGGAGAAATGGACAATTGCCACCCAAAATCTAAAACAAAAAACAGGGAAACACCATCTCTTCTTTATCTATGTCAACGACCGTGGAGACGATGTTACCGACCAGATAAACTTCGATTGGATGCTACTAAACCAAGCTAAAACTGTAATGGTGGCAATAAATTAATTATCTCATGGCATAATTTTTTTAAAATTATTTATACCAATTCTTATTTAAATATTGTAGAAGCAAATCTTTAACATTAATTCTACTTTACTTTTTAAAAGTTTGCCATAATTAATCCACTATTTTTAATTTAAAAAAATGAAAAAATCAAGTTTATTATTACTAATTCTTTGTTCAATACACATTGCCCAAGCCCAATACCGACTTAACAAAGGAAATGCACAGCTCAATGCAGGGGTAGGTTTCTCAGGTTGGGGTATTCCAGTGTATTTTGGTTTCGACTATGGTGTACACCGCGATATTTCTGTGGGTGGTGAAGTTTCATTTCGCTCTTACAGCAACCGATATGGATATGCCAACGACTACTATTCTCATCAAATATTCGGAATATTAGCCAATGGCAATTACCATTTCAATACCTTATTATCAATACCCAAAGAGTGGGATTTTTACGCAGGGCTTAATTTGGGCTTTTATTATTGGTCGTCTCCGAGTGGTTTTAAAAACGAATATTATAACGATGGATTCAGAGGTTCGGGAATTGGCATCGGTGCCCAAGTAGGCGGTAGGTACTATTTCAACAACCATTGGGGCTTAAATTTGGAAGTTGGTGGAGGAAATTATTTTGGAGGTGGTAAATTTGGCGTTACTTATGCTTTTTAATTTTTTACATAATCAATGGTAATTCTAGAAAACCAGTCCAAATTTTTAAATTGGGCTGGTTTTTTTTATTCATCAAAGTTAACTTTGATGTTGAAATTTCACTTAAAAATTCCATTTTTGTGTAAAATTACATCCTATGCGAATCCACAGAATTTCCCTCTTATTGCCAATTGCTATTTGTTCTTCATGTTTGAATATAAATAATCCCACCCCAGTCGACAACCAGCTTACCACTGAAGTAGAGGCCATAGATGCTTATTTAAAAACAAACACTACAGATTATATTGCTTACAGCCCTTATGGAGTGCGATTTGTAGTTCATAGGTTTGGAAACGATGCACCGCCACGTAAAGGGCAAACAGTAAATTTCTCATACATGGGTAAAGTGTTTAAAGACAGCACATTATTCGCAAATGCCACGGTAAATTCACCTATCGAACAAGTAAATGTAAAAGGATTAACGGAATGGATACCAAGCTTACAAGGCGGTAGCATTGCAACTATTTTTGTTCCTTCTAGATACGCCTATGGTAATATTCAAAATTCGAAAATTCCTGCCAATACCCCTGTATTTTTTCAGATTACTTTTACTGGCATTACAAAATCTGCTGCACAACAAGCCCTATTCAATAGCGACACAACTTCCATTCGCAACTATTTGAATACCAATGCAATAACCAATACCGTACTTCATCCAAGTGGAATTAGCTATAAAATTGACTTACAAGGAAATGGCATTTACCCAAAACCGTATGATAATGTCAACATCAATTACAAAGGCTCTACTATGGCAGATGGCAAAGTATTTCAGGAAAGCGATCTTAATAATACAAGTATTTTTAGTCTGATAGATGGCCTTATAATTGGCATTCCATTAATAAGCGAGGGTGGCAAAGCCACGTTTTACATCCCTTCTTTATTGGCTTATGGAGAAGATGGTAGTGGTACTATTGCTAAAAATTCTAACTTGATATTTGAAATCAGCTTAAAATCTATCGCGAAATAATACCTTCCTATTTTACCTTAATTATAAAAGTAATCTTGCCTGAGGAAGTAGAGCCGGGTGCTTTGTTGTCAGTTTTAATGAATGAAAGTTTTTCCACTTCTTGTCTGTAAATTTTCTCCACAGCAGGACTTACTGTAGTTTCAAGTAGTTTCAGATTTATCAAATCACCTTGGTCGTCTATAGTGATTTGATACACTATTTTACCGTTTTCATCTTCATTGTCGTCTTTAACTTTAGGTTTTTTGGCCCATTTCCATCCAGCCAAGTCGAGCGAAGCACCTCCTCCTGATCCACCATTACCATCGCCACCCGTTCCAGCATTGCCATATAAGGCTTTTGCATTTACATCTCCTTGCGGATTGCCTTGATCGCCCACTGCTCCATTTTTGTCACCATTGTTATTACCTCCTTTGGTAGAATTGCCCGATTGTCCACCAAACAATGCAGCAGGATTTACTTTCTTATCCTCTACTTTCTTTACTTCCTCCTTCGAACTAGATTTTGCTTTCGCTTTTACAGTTTCGGTTTTACTTTCTTCCTTTTCGGTAGGCACTGACTTCACCTCTGATTCCTCATCGGAAGTAACTAGATTGCCATCATTTGCAGATTTCAATTCCTGTAGCGTAGCTTCTTGATTATCAATAGGTTTGGCTTGTTCTTCCAAGGGCTTGTTTTCTTCTTTTAAAGGACTATCATTTGCATCGTTTAAAGTCTGAACTTCACCTGTACCTTCATCTACATAGCCCAAATTCAATACTACACCAGAGCCACCACTAAAAGGTGGATTAGGTGTATGTAAAATAAATAGAAACAAAAATGCTAGTAGCAGGGTGTGAATGCCCAAAGAGATAACAAAAGCGGAGGTTTTATTTTCTGTTTCAGTAGTCATGGGCTAGCCTTTAGCAGGTGCTTGGGTGGCCAATATCATCTTTATTTTCAATTTGCTGCCTAAGGCAAGCACATCCACCAAGGTTTGCACCTGGATAGACTTATCTACTTTTAAAACTACAGTAATATCTGCATTCGCAGCAGTTAGTGTTTTTAATCGGGGTTCAAGTTGTGTAAATGCTAATGGTGTTTTATCATTGTTGATAAAATATTGCAAATCTTTTGAAATGGAAAGGCTGAATTGTTGTTTGGTTACCGTTTGTCCGGCTTTGGCTTGAGGCAAAAGTAGTTTGATTACATTAGGGTTAGCTAATGTGCTGGCAATCAGGAAAAAGAGCATCAAAAAAAACATAATATCGCTCAATGCTCCACTTTCAACCGATACATGCGATTTTTTTCTTGGGCGTAGATTCATTACTTTTTACTTCTAAAATTATTGTGAATAATTATTCTGAAAGCAACTCAGTAAATTCCAATGAGGCTGATTCTAGTTTCAATATCAGATTCTCAATCATCATATTTATGTAGTGATAACCAGTGTGAGCTAAAATTCCCACAATCAGACCTGCTGCACTAGTTACCATTTTCTCATACAAGCCACCCGCTATCAACCCAATGCTTATATTATCGGCCAATGAAATATTATAAAATATCTTGATAACTCCAGAAATAGTACCCACGAAACCCAGCATAGGTGCTATAGCAGCCACAATTCCCAAAATAGCTAAACCTTTTTCCAATTTCATTATTTCCAGCTTTCCTGTAGCCTCCATTGCGTTCTCAATTTGCTTTATAGGGCTCCCAATTTTTGCTACTCCTTTACTCAGAACAGTAGCCAATGAAGAGTTTTCTTTGTTCAATATAATTCTTGCCGTATTTACATCACCAGTTTTTATGGCTGGTGTAATGGAAGAAAGCAACGAATTGGCATTTTTTCCCGCTTTACGAACGGCAATTATTCTTTCGGCAATAATATAAATGGCAATGAATGACAAGATGAAAATGGGGATCATGATTAATCCTCCTTTCATCACCAAATCTATCAATGTTATATCGGTTGTGGCTGCTACCGTCTCAGGAGACTCGATGCCCAATTCCGATTGCCCCGTAGTAATTTGCAATAAGGGATTTATAAAAAACATAGTGTAAAAGAGATTAAAAAAAAATAGTAACGAGGAAAATAGGCAAGATATTATATCGATAATATCTTGTAGACCAAAATAAATGAGTGAATTTCTAGTAAATTCAAATATTAATATCCCAAAACCCATAGTTCATCACCATAAGCATCTATGAATGATTTTTTCTGTGCTTGAGCTTCATCGTATGTGGAATAATCTGCAACAGTAACTCTGTAAACGCCTTTCTCATCATAAGAATCGATAATTTTTGAGGAATTGCCTGCGTTAATCATTTCGCTCAACAAACGTGCAGCTTTGTTTTTGCTTTTAAAGCCTCCCGCAACGATGTAAAATCTGCCTGTACGGTCGGTGATGATGTTTTGTGGGTCGATATTTACTTGAACAGGCAATACTACATTTTGAGAAGCTAAATTGGTAGGTTCATCTTCTGGAAGAGATTGTTCAGCTGGAGGAGTATAAGTATCTGTTTGCTCTCCAGTGGCTTCTCCATCTGCAGGTTGCTCATCTTCAGATTCACTTGGAAGTAATTTATTGTTATCAACATCGGTCGAAGACGCTATTTCTCCTCTGCCAAAAATAGACAAGGGGCTGAAACTGCCAATGGCAAATGTTTGCTTATCCATATTAAGATAGTAGGCTGTACCTGCGGTAATTACCAACGCAATTATAGCCATTACATAGTAAATGGCTAAATTTTCAGACTTCTTTTGCTGTTTTTCTCTGCCAAATTCGTCTAAATCCACTTCTTCCATCTCCTCATCTGATGCGTACTGATTTACAGATTCATCATCATCTTCTAGCTCGTTGTAGTTAGTTGAAGCCATAAGTTTTGGTTTTTTAGTTTTAAATAAAGTTTTAGACTCTAAAGTTCTATCAATTGGTTTGAAATATAAGTCAGGCAAGCCAAAGCTTTCTTTCAAGTAATTAAATCTTAAATATTGTTCAAAATTATAATTTCCATCTTCATTAAGGTAAATTCTACCTAAAGATTCAATGGTATATTGTGCATTTTCTTTTACTTGGTTTTTTATTTCAGCAACATAGCTGTCAACCGCATTATACGCATCTAAAATACTAATATTTTCATTGTCCGCAATATAATCAATCAATAAACTATCGTTTGTGGTTAGTTTATCATTGAAAGCAATTTGTTTTCTTGGCGGGGTTATTTTATTTTTAGCAATACTGATTTCCGAACCCATATAGGTGGCTATAAATCCGCCAAAATTGGGAACAATTACACAATCAAAATCTAATAAAAGTTCTTTTAAATGTTTTTCAACTACTATGTTCACCCTTTAGAAAGTATAGGTTAATCCTCCCATTACCGTTAATCCCTTCGATTGATACAGATTGTACCTTTGGTAGTTTTGAGATAATATATTGTAAAAATACATAAAAACTGAAAATCTATCGTTGATTTTATAATTTGCGCTCAAATTAATATCCACAATATCGTTTAAATTAATTTCAGTACCTGTTTTGTAATCAACCGCTTTTATGCCACCTAAGTAATATAGCTCAGTTGAGAACCAAATTTTGTTGAATAAATTGTATGAAGCGTAAGCTGTAATGTCAAGTGTGGGTAAGTGCCATGCTTGTTTGAGTGTATCGGTTTGGTAGTTGAAATAGGTGCCCCTTAAGCCTAATTTAAGAGATTGCGTAGGTTCATAGCCAATTTCAGTCTTCCATTTTAACACCTTTGCATTATCGTAATACACATCAAATTTTGAGTTGTCTTTTATATTATTTACATAGACATTAAAATTTTGATAAGCATTGTATGAAAGTGTTGTCTTGAAATGAATGGTATTGGTGATTTTGCCTCTCAATCCTGCATAAAGTTCATATAGTTTGTTGGTGTGTAAAAGTGTTGGATTAAGCCCTAGAAATGGATTCTGATTCACCAAAGTTCTAAAATTGTTTTTCTCCATCCCACCATCAATTCCTGCATATACATTAAGTTTGCTAAGTAATTGATAATCAGCATTTATTATTGGATAAATGTGTACTCTTTTAGTAGTAGAAAGGGTGTCGTTTTCATAAGCAAAATTAATTCCGCCCTTGAGTAAAAATTTATCCCCCAATAATTTACGTTCGTATTCTGGTCTTATATTGAACAAATACCTGCCTAAAGATGCTTTGGCATCAGTATAATTGCTGGCTGATATATTGGTATTGATATAAAATTTGCTGCTTTTATCTATTTCATAATTAACGTTTCCTGCTACTTCCAGTTCGTTTTCGCTATTTTTAAATTTATTGCTAAAGTTAAAATAATTGGCCTTCACATTGTATTGCAGTTTTGAAAGGGTATCTACTTGCGAGAGTTCGCTTCGCACGGCAATTTGTTGGTATACTTGATAGATTGTGTCCTTAAGTTTTGAATCGTCATTATTGATATTGCTATGATTATAGCCATAATAATTTACTACAGTTCTGGTGTAATCGGCTGAGGCAGAATGAATTGCCTTTGGAAAAAAGTACTTGGCATGGCCTTCAACCGCATTAGAACTCGTTAAAGAATTTTTTACCGGACCTAATATAGAACCAAAATGACGTGCATGTAACCCCAATTGGTATTTGGGGTTGCTTTTCACTAACAATTGCCCCTCAAGATAAGTAGTGATGTAATTACCAATGCCACCTCTTATATAATTTATCTTTTTTCTTGAAGCCAAATCCTCTTTAATTGTAGAAATCTTGATTTTGGTTTCCAAATCGGCCACTGGAGATTGTATTTCTTTAAAACTGTACTCCTTGGGATCAGAAGCTGATTTCTTAGGAGGAAGCGTTATTTTATCGTATTTCTTCTGTATCTCAGGAAATGCTATTTTCTTGTTTTTCTCAATTACGATTTCCGTGTTTTCAATATCGCCATTGTCATCAATGCGTACTTGGGCATGAAGATTGTAAGTGGCCATTAATAAAAAAAGCCCCACCCTAACCATCCCCGAAAGGAAGGGAATGTATATCCCTGCTTTTTTATTTAATAACTTAAAATTCATTATCTAATTATATTAAAATCTTAATTCAAGCTAATTTTCACTTATCTCGCCCAACCTAGCTTTGGCTTTTTCTACCAATGCAGCATCTTTCGATTTTTCAACTATAGACGCTAAAGTGGCTTTTGCCTGATAGGTTTCGCCAAGTGATATGTAGTTTTCAGCAATCAGCATAAAAGCATCGCCAATCCATTTTTCATAACTCACAAAGCGATTTGCCATGTCGAAAAGCACCTCTAGCGATAATTTGTAGTTTTTTTCTTCACTTAATTCTTTGGCATAGAGATACATAGCCTCTGCTCCTGAAATATCTTGAGCAGTATTGAAGCAATTAATAAGTAAATCCTGAGCGTTTTTGGCATCTTGTTCCAAAGCTGATTTTGCCAAATAAAGTGCCGCTCTATTGCCCATAATGATGGATATTTTACCTTTTTCTAAAATGAGTTTGGCAAATAAAGACGTAGAATCATAGTTTTTCACTTCAAAATGTGAAATCATTAATCCATTCCAAGCATTAGAAAGCTCTTTTTGATTGGTAGAAACTTGTGTCAATAAATTGTAGTTGATAATGGCATCGCTGTATTCCTTATCTTCAAATGATATTTCGGCCATTTTTTGCAATGAGCGATTATAAAAAGTGCTTTTAGGATGTTCTTGAATTACCTCATCGAAAGTTTCTTTGGCGGAGTTGTAATTTTTAGTTTTCCAATAGGCATCGCCTAAATAATATTTAGCATCGGCAGAAAACCCTGATTTAGAGTATTCAACCAAGAATTTTTCAAAGTTCTTTATAGCCAAGGGATAATTCTGGTCGAAATACCAAGCTTTTGCTTTCTCAAATTCAAGCTTTTCAATTTGGGCATCTTTAGGATTGATGGCTTTGTAGTTTTGTATCACAGAATCCATTAATTCTGATTTGCCCAAACGAGAAAGGGCATCTTGCAGACCCACCAAAGCATTGGATGTCACTTTACTTTTAGGGAATTCTGATAGAACGGTTTGGTAATCGTCTGCTGACTTTTGGTATTGCTTTAAATTATTGTAAGCAACAGCCCGCTTTTGTAATGATAAAGGAATGTAAATGTCTGAATTTCTGTCATTTATAATTTTGCTAAAAGCGGGAATGGAAGCTGCATATTTGGTGTTTTCAAAATCAATCAACCCAATATTGTACACGGCATCGTAATACAGTTTGGAGTCAGTTTTCACATTTGATAAAGTTCTTTTGGCATCTTCTTCTTTGTTGTTCAACGCCTGATTTATACCTCTTTGCAGATATGCATAATCTAAATTGCCGCATTGCAATTCTATTACTTTTTGATAGGTTAATTGGGCGTCATCGTATTTTTTCAATGCATAAAAACAATCGGCAAGTCGCACATAGGCATCGCAAGTGAATTCTTTATTTAGTGTGCGTTTTGTTTCCTCTAAATAATTTTTGAAATTTAGCATTGCTTTGCCATATTCTTGTTTATTGAAATAAGCATATCCCAAACCATAATAGTTTTTAGCTGTAATATCAGGTGTTGCTCTAAATGAACTGCGAATTAATTTCAGGTAATTTGTAATGGCTTCATCATATTTTTTCTGTGTAGAATAGGCCTCTGCAAGCCAAAAATAAGTTTGAACCGTAGTTTCTTTTTCAATATCGTGTAGAAGTGATTTTTCGAATAACACAATTGCCTCCAAATATTTTTCTTCATTAAATAATTCTACAGCTCTATAAAAAGCAATTTGCTGGTAGGTTTTATTCAGGGTGGCAGATTTTACCTTTACTGATTCTATATGTGTAAGAGCCGCCATATAATCGTTGGTATGTAAATATGCTTCGCTTAACAAACCATTGGCAATTTCCACTTCTGCACCTTCTGAAAAGCGTTTCAAAAACTCTTTCATAGCTTCAATTACTTCTGTGAATTTCTGCAATTCAATCCCCAATTTTCCGTATTCTATAGTTGCTTGTGCACTTATATTCGTGTTAAAAGCCATTTTTCGGGCTTGGGAAAAGGCATTCCATGCAAAAGCTTTATTATCAGTTTTCAGCCAAGCCAAGCCTAAATAATATCCTGCACTCTGCCCTGTAGAATCGTATTGTTCGGCTATAACTTTAAGTTGCTCTACTGCCAATTCGTATTTTGCGGTTTTGTAAAGCGAAAAACCATAACGGAATTTGGCTCCATCGTTCATTTTGCCATTTGCAGCTAAAAATTTATCGAAATAGACGATGGCATTGGTATAATCTTTCTTCTGATAATATGCTTCAGCAGTGTAGATATAAACTTCTTCAACATTTTTAACGCTTTCCTGAGATGTTAATATTCGTTTAGAATAGGCAATTAAAGTATCGTAGCGTTTCTGACGGCTATATACATTTACCATTACTTGTGGCACTAGCGATTTGTAAGCAGCGTTTTCAGCCGATTTTTTTAGGGATAGTTCTGCCAAATCGTACAATCCATTTTTGTAATTTACATAGCCCAGATAATAATTGGCAGCATAAGTATATTTGTTTTTGGTAGACCTAATGCGTTGAAATACTAAGCCTGCCTTGTCAAAATCCTTTACATTCATGTAGGCATACCCAAGTTTGAAATTGCACTCTAAGCGATTTTTTTCATCTAAAAGTGTGAGATTAACCAATGACAAATGTTCAATTGCATTAGGATAATTTTTTACTGAGAAATAATAAGTTCCCAAATCGTAATTGGCGAAAACCGCTTTAGGATGGTTTGGATGTGCCGCAACAAAGTTTCTAATTTGAATTTCGCCTTGGGGATTGTTCATTCGCAGTTTGCAAAATGCCTGATAGTAAGCTGCATCAATTGATTTAAGCTCGGAAGGATGTAAATTCAGGTATTTAGAAAAAATGATGTGGGCAGCATCGTATGATTCAAGTGCCAACAATTCAAGCCCGTGGTCGAACAAATTTTCTTTATTGTGTGCAGGCTGCAATTGCGTGTTTTGTGCAATGGCATTATTGAACGCAAGAACTGTTAAATATAAAATACAAAATGCCTTTTTCATCAACTACAAATTTGAGAAAGCGAAACCGAATTCTATCCACATGATGGGCACAAGGTACCAATCAATAATATTGACCTACTAAGGAATTAATTCACAACTTTTGAAATTCCTCTAAAGTCATGCCAAAAGAACTTTGGGGAATTTGTGAACGTAGAAAAGTAGCAGAGATTGCAGAAAAATTAAATTGAAGGTATTCAAAAATCAATAATCAACTTTAACCAAACCAGACTTCTGAATAATGACCTAAATTTGTAAGTCAATAAATTAGGAAATAAATAGACTTTATCTCACCTATGGAACCACAAAACCCGGCCTAAATGATTCGAGAAATTCAGCTTACGCTTCCGCCCGACATGGCCTTTGATGATGAGAAGCTAAATGCAGCAGCCATTAAGGCTTCAGGATTTAGAAGTGAGGAAGTAAATTTAGTGCAGAAAATACGCAGGTCTATAGATGCTCGTAGCAGAGAAGTAAAAGTAAATATCACGTTAAAAGTATTTGCAAATGAGCTCATCGCTCCCCTACTCCAATACACTATACCATTGGCCGATGTATCGAAAGCCAAGCAAGTATTGATGGTTGGAGCTGGGCCGGCTGGGCTATTTGCGGCTTTGCGAATGCTTGAATTGGGCATGAAACCCATCATTATAGAGAGAGGAAAAAACGTAAAAGACCGCAGACGCGACCTCGCTGCCATCAACAAATCGCATTTGGTAAACCCCGATTCGAACTATTGCTTTGGCGAAGGTGGGGCAGGCACCTATTCCGATGGCAAACTCTATACCCGTAGCGATAAACGAGGCAACATTCGCAGAATACTTGAAATATTGGTTGCCCATGGGGCAGATGAGGCGATATTAGTAGATGCTCATCCGCATATTGGAACAAACAAACTCCCTAAATTGATTGAGGAAATAAGAAACACGATTTTGCAATGTGGAGGCGAATTTCATTTTGGGGAAAGGGTTACTGATTTTATTATCAATAATAATGAAATACGTGGCTTGATTACTGCTTCGGGAAAGGAATACCAAGGCGAAAGTGTAATATTGGCTACTGGGCATTCTGCACGAGATATTTTTTATCTGCTCAACCACAAAAAAATAGCCATTGAGGCCAAGCCTTTTGCTTTGGGCGTGCGAGCCGAGCACAGCCAACAATTTATTGACAGTGTGCAATACCATTGCGAAGTTCGAAGCGAATATTTGCCACCATCAAGCTATACTATGGTTGCTCAAATGCCTTATATGGGAGTTGAAAAAGGCGTATTCTCGTTTTGTATGTGTCCGGGTGGAATTATTGCCCCCTGTGCTACTGAAGCTGGCGAAATAGTAGTGAATGGTTGGTCGCCTAGCAAAAGAAATAATTATTGGGCAAATTCGGGAATTGTAGTGTCGGTAGATGCTGGTGATTGGCAAGCCTTTGAGAGCCACGGAGCATTGGCCGGGCTCGAATACCAAAAAGCGGTTGAGCAGAAGGCCTGCCTATTAGCTGGTGGTACACAAACTGCCCCAGCTCAATTGCTGAGCGATTTTGTGAATGGCAAAGTTTCTGCTTCGCTACTACAAAGCTCGTATCAGCCGGGGTTGAAATCTGTATTGATGGACGAGGTATTGCCAACTGCCATTGCCACCAGATTAAAAGGCGGCTTCAAGGCTTTCGGTGCTAAAATGAGAGGTTACCTAAGCTACGATGCCCAAATAGTGGGTGTAGAAAGCCGCACTTCATCACCCATTCGCATTCCTAGAGATAAAGCTACTTTTGAACATCCTCAAATTGCCCGATTATTCCCTTGTGGAGAAGGTGCGGGCTATGCTGGAGGTATTGTATCGGCAGCTATGGATGGAGAAAGATGTGCCGAAATGGTGAATAAGCTGTATGGTTGATTGAAAAGGCTAAGCGTAATTGATAAAATATATACCTGGTACACTGATATATACGTAATTTTAGCCGTGACATAATTAAAAATATACCTCTACAACTTCAGCCTAAATGAAAGCAACATTAAACTTAGCCAAACAGTATCTATTTGATTTATGGGAAATACTAAAAGCCTCAGGCATTTCTTTCTCCGACAATAATTCACTTAAATTTAGTGCTTCGCTTTCCTATTACACTATATTCTCATTGGCGCCTATGCTCATAGTAATTATAGCGGTTTCTGGTATATTTTATGGTCAAGAGGCCATTCAGGGAAAATTGTATGGGCAAATGGATGGCCTAATTGGCAAAGAAGCAGCTAAACAGGTGCAGGAATTAATTAAAAATGCACATCGCTCTGATCAATCGGTGCTTGCTACCATTGTAGGGTTAATCACTTTATTTGTTGGGGCAACCGGAGTATTTCTTGAGATACAAAGTTCTATTAATTTTATATGGGATTTGAAAACAAAGCCTAACAAAGGCATAATAAAGTTTGTATTTAGCCAACTCATTTCATTCTCAATGGTACTTAGTCTGGGTTTTTTACTTCTTGTGTCGCTTGCCCTCAATTCTATTCTAGATATATTTTTCAATCCGTTGCAAAATCTTATTGAAGGGTTCACCATTCATATTATTTATGTGGTAAATATCATTTTTACGTTTGTCATAATCACTATTTTGTTTGGTGCAATATTTAAAATACTCCCCGATGCTCATTTAAGGATGAAAGATGTAGCTGTTGGGGCAGGCTTTACCGCCATTTTGTTTATGATTGGCAAGTTTGTGATAGGATTTTATATTGGGCAGACGAGCACAATGTCGTTGTACGGCTCAGCAGGTTCGATGGTACTAATATTGCTATGGGTATACTATTGCTCTATCATTTTATACTTCGGGGCAGAGTTTACCAAAGCCTATGCAACCAAATTCGGATCAGGTATTACGCCAAAAAGCTATGCTGTAAGAGCGAATTAATACCCTTATTATATAATTTGATAGTCTTATAAGTATACCGCATTGTCTGAAACTATATAAGGAATGCTACCTTACTTCTGCACCGTTGGCAATTGTAATTATGGGTGATACAAATTCTAATTTTCCATCTGTATTTTCTGCCATGAGTATCATACCTTGCGATTCGATACCTTTCAATTTTTTTGGGGTGAGATTAACGAGTATTGATACCTGCCTACCTATTATTTCCTCTGGCAAATAATGCAATGCAATACCGCTTAGTACAGTTCGGGTATCAAGGCCAGTATCTATGGTGAGTTTTAGCAATTTATCGGCCTTCTCTACCTTTTCTGCATTTGTAATTGTGCCTATGCGAATATCTAATTTCGAAAAATCAGCAAAAGTAATATCAGGCTTTTGAGCAGAAACTACTTTTGTGCTAACCGTATCATTTATACTTTCATCATTTATATCTTTGTTATGCTCCGTTTGTTCTTTACTAGCTTTGCTATCATCCTTTGCCTCATCCATAGTAGATTTCAACTTTGCCATTTGTATTTCTATAGCTTCATCTTCTATTTTTTCAAATAGCAATTCAGGTTTGCTCAATTGATGATTCACTTTAAGTATATCAATTTTACTTTCTACAGCCACAAGAAAATCTTTATAATCTATTGGCTCTAAATTAAGTAGCCCAAATAATTTTTTGGAGGTAAAAGGAATAAATGGCTCAGCCAATACTGCCAATGCGGCTGTAATTTGCAAAGAAACGTACATTATTTCCTCTGTTTTGCTGGCATCAGTTTTAATAAGCTTCCAAGGCTCAGTTTCCGCTAGCATTTTATTGCCATTTCGAGCCAATTCTATAAGGTTGGCTAAAGCATCGCGAAACTTAAACTTATCCAAGTATTCTTGTATAGCAATTGTATATGACTTTATTGTTTCATAGTATTTATTTGTATCATCAGAAAATACAATTGGCTTACTAGGAACTATTCCTTGATAATACTTTTCAGTAAGTACCAGTACTCGATTTACAAAGTTTCCAAAAATACCTACCAGCTCGCTATTATTTGCAGTTTGAAAATCTTTCCAAGTAAAATTATTATCTTTAGTTTCAGGTGCATTGGAAGTGAGAAAATAACGTAAGGCATCTTGTTTATCCGGAAAGTCGAGTAAATACTCGTGAGCCCACACAGCCCAATTGCGAGAAGTAGAAATCTTATTTCCTTCTAAATTTAAGAATTCATTGGCAGGAATTTCATCAGCCAGCTGCAACCCACCATGTACATGACACATGGCAGGAAAAATAAGGCCATGAAAGACTATATTATCTTTACCTATAAAGTGTACAAGTCGGTTGTTTGCATCTTTTTTCCAGTAATCAAGATAGTTTTGGCTTGTCCAACGTTTATCTTGAGGGTTTAAAAAGCCTACATTATGCTCTTGCTGATACTCCAAGTCTTGCGATTTGGTAAAAAGCTCCTTTGTCATAGAAATATAGCCAATAGGTGCATCAAACCACACATATAAAACTTTACCTTGCGTATCAGAAATACTATTTGGCAAAGCTACGCCCCAATCTAGGTCTCTTGTCATAGCTCTTGGCTTAAGCCCCTCTTTCAACCATGATAAACATTGGCCATATACATTAGCCTTCCAGTTTTTATGGCTGTCGATATAGTTGTTCAGAAAAGAATTTTGAATCTTATCGAGTGGAAGATACCAGTTTTTAGTCTTCCTCTTCATAGGTTTTAAGCCACTTAAAGCAGAATGAGGATTAATTAATTCATCTGGACTCAATGTAGAGCCACATTTTTCACATTGATCGCCATACGCATTACCATTGCCACAAACAGGACAAGTACCTATAATATATCTATCAGCCAAAAACTTTTGGGCTGATTCATCATAATATTGCTCTGTCTCCAGCTCGTTAAATGAACTCTTATCATATAAAAGTTTAAAAAAATCTTGTGATGTCTGGTGATGTACAGGATTGCTAGTGCGTGAATATATATCGGGAGAAATACCAAACGATTCAAAGGTGTCTTTGATTATTTTATGGTATTTATTTACAACTTCCTGTGGTGTAATACTTTCTTTTTCAGCTTTGATTGTAATTGGCACACCATGCTCATCACTTCCGGTTACAAAAATAACATCCTCACCTTTACTACGCATATACCTGGCATAAATATCGGCCGGAATATAACAACCAGCCAAATGACCGATATGTACAGGCCCATTTGCATATAGTAAAGCAGCGGTAATGATGGTGCGTTTAGTACCCATTCTTTGTTTATACTATAAATTCATTGCGGTTTGCTAAAGCAAACTGCAATGAATTTACATATTTATTTATAAAAATTATAAAATTTTGATACAGAAAATTTACATCATTGCTAAGAATTAACTAGCTCTATTTTTTTTATTTCTTTGGTGCTTGCATTGCCCCCACGGTCTACCGTAATACGTGCTTTTTTATAGGTAGATATAAATTCGGTTTCATCAATCAAACTTTCAACCAAATCATCGAGGTTTTTTATTACCGGTAATATTTTCTTGAAAGTTTGTGTAAGGCTATCACTAAGTGTAGAGCTTTGGTCTGCTACGTTGTCTCGTTCTGATATTAACGGCTCAGTTGTTGTAATTTGATCTTGTATTTGTGCTAGGTATGCAGCATCTATTTTATAATCTACCAAATTATTTGCTTCAGCTTTTATTGCATCTACTACTTTTTGAGCTGTTGGGAAAAGTTTTTCTTGTCCAAGCTCTCTAAAATCGCTTTTTGAGTAATCAATAGCCTCTAGAAGTACTTCATTTTTAGTTTTTTTGGCATACGGACGCACTCTTTTAATTAGTTGATCTAAAGAAACTAGCATCTCATTAAGCTTTGCGTCTTTATTTGATGTTAATCCTTTAGAAGAACTTTTAGTTTTTTTTAAATCTTGTTCTTCAATTTTATTTTTTAGCGTCAAAAACAAAGCATATTCTTCAGCTATAGGCTTTATAGTCTGCCATGCACTCTTATTTTTTTCAAAATGGACGGCCACTGCTTTATGCATGGTATTCGTATTCGTTTGTGCCTGATTCATAGTATAATAATTTAAGTTTTTTAAGATAAATATTTACATTTTTTATATTTAAAAATAAAAATAACATCAATTTTTTTAAATACAAAATATTTCTACTAGTATTTTTT
>CAZMFZ010000040.1:0-26498 GCA_964565665.1 uncultured Bifidobacteriaceae bacterium
CATCAAAAACATATTAATGTGGTGGTAATAACTTTGTAAGAAAATAATCATCGCAAAATCGCCAATGGAACAACCTATCAAACAGGTGAAAGTATTTGTTCCTGCTCGCTTCCAAATATTTATATCTACCCAAAATCGGTTGTTTTTTTCGCCTTCTTCTTTCAATTGGTAATGTGGATAGGCTGCTGATAAAGCATTTTTCAAACTACTGGTCATAATATGCTGCTGCATTTCTACCGAAACGTGCTGCATATCTATTGCTTTCGCCTTTAATATACCCGGAACGGATTGTATAAGCGATTCTACTTTTTTTTGACAGCCTTGGCACGTCATTCCTGAAACTTTATAGGTATGTGTCATAATATTAATTTTTGATTCATACAAATTTCGTGAGTTTATGCCATTGACTTTTTACAAAAACGTGGACAATAGTTAGGGTATTTTGAGATTAGTTAATTACATTTCTTTTGTTTTCCTTCAATTTTTTATAATAAACAGGTGAAAAACCGGTAGTTTTCTTAAATTGGTTTGAAAGTGCCTGAATGCTGCTGTAGTGCAATAAATCGGCAATTTCATTGAGGGAAAGCTCATCATACATCATCAATTCCTTAATTTTCTCTACCTTTTGATTGATTATATATTTTTCAATGGTGCTATTTTCAATTGAGGAGAATAAATTGCTCAAATAGCTATAATCCATGCCCAATTCTTTTGAGAGGTATTGAGAATAATTTACATGAATATTATTGTTCTGATTTTGGATAAGATCAGTTACCAAATTTTTTATTCTCTCAATAGTTCTCGATTTTCTATCATCAATTAAAGCAAAGCCAAATTTTATCAATTCATTTTGCAGCTTGTCTTTCTCAATTTGGGTTAGTTCGGTTGGCAGAACTGCATCGCCTAATGAAACGCTGTTTACGGAAATTGCCAATTGAGAAAATACATTCTCAACTACCATGATGCAGCGAGTACAAACCATGTTTTTAATATACAATTTTGTATTGTCCATACCCTAGTTTTTGAGGTAAATAAAAGGCTTGGAATCCCAAGCCTTTTACAGAATCTAAGTGTTTTGTGGAAAAAGGCGAACTATTTCATTTTCATTTCTTTGCCTTCTTTTTTCATTTGAGCACAATGGTAGGCACATGCGGCTTGCATTTTGTAATTCTCATGAACCAGTAAAACTACTTTGCCATTTTCATCTTTCACTTCGCACATACCGTTAGCAGGTGCACCGATGGTAAAGTTTTTAGCATCGCTAGTTTCCGACATCATGTACATAAAGTTGCCGTTTTTTTCAGCCTTTCCCATTTTTTTGCCTGAGTGGGAATCTACCAAATTGCCTTCACCATCAATATGAGCCATTTTCATACTCATGTTGTCCATCATGCCATCTTTAGTCATGGTGCCAATTTTCACGCCATTTCCATCGGTAAATTTACCCGAAGCATCAATGTTGGGTGCTTTGTAATTCTGTGCAAAAGTTGTGGATGCAAGCACTACCATCCCGATAGCTGCCATTACCATTTGTTTAATCGTTTTCATAAGTTAGAGTCCCCCGACTCCGAAGGGGAGATTTATTAAATATAGAATAGCAAATGGAGTCGAACTTGCTATTTTGAAAGCCACGTTTACTGGTACATGACAAAACCATTCAATGTTTTTGCTATTTTTTTATTTTTTCACGTTCGTATTGGCAACAGCCAGGCAGTTTTTTGTAAACCTTATCATCTGCCCTCACTTGCTCCGTGTCGTAACCTACGGCTGCAATGGCTTTGTGAATATCATCAGGCCCAATGCTATGAATGTCGAAAGTAACAGTGGCTATTTTGGTATCTACATTCCAAACGCCCGATTTTACGCCTAGCAATTTCATGGCTTTTTCTATTCTTTCCTGGCACATTTCACAATTGCCAAATACCTTGAAAGATATGGTTTCAAAATGTGTAGGATGGTTTGCCCAAATTGAAATGGAAGCAAAAAGAGATATAATTAAGATTTTTACAGCTTTCATGATTTATTTTTTTTAATGAATTGATAACATTAATTCAGATTGCAAAAGCATTACAATGAATAATGAAGATGATAATGAAAATATGCCTAACAGCCTAAAATTTAGGTGTTTAGCTAAAGAATGTCAGATTTGATTTCAGAAATAGTATATGCTGAAAAGCAATATTTCAGATTAAATATGTACAGAAAAAAGTAATGAGTGCAAAACCCCAATACGGAATATCTGCTTGGTCGAAAAAAATGTGTTGAGCCTTGTTAAGCTTAGAAAAGGAATAATGTAAACTCGAAGAAAAAACTTTGAAATATTTAATAGTTAGTGGCGCTGTAACTATTATTTTACCAGCATTGCTGTGGTCGTTGTCGATTTTGAAATTTGCTTGAATGTCTTTACAACATCCTTTCATCTGTTTAGTCCCACAATTTTTGCAAGATTTTTCAGAAGCAAATAGCTTAACCGACATCAATTTGCCACCACAATAATGTGTACTTACCGTTATCCCTATGCTGAAAGCAAGGTATAGGAGCATTAGTACTATGGAGATGGTCTTTTTCAGACTTTATTTATTAATGTACAAAAATAATTAACAATTCAGACTATACGTTACAAAACTTTATTAAAGAGTTACAAAATTTTTGGATTTAGTAATCTAGGCTTTATGATTTCTCACAGTCAAGGAATAGCTTTGTAGTGAATAGCAAGTATCTCATCCCTCGAAGAGATGGAATACTTACAAGACTTTAAATGTGTTATCATATCTATAAAAATTAATTCTCTAATAAAATGTATTTTTGCAACCCTAATTCGAAATGTATGGCTAAAATATTTTCATTATTGTCGACTGATTAGCCGACCGATGAGCAATTGAAGCAGTTGATGGGAGATGCGCTACTGAAAGTTTTAGAAAATAAAGAGAAAGGCAATAAATTCTTGTCAGATTTGATGCTTAAAGACCAGTTGGCCGTTCTTGAAAAGCACGCTGGCAATTAGAATTGGTAAGTTAGAAATCTTTTCGAACTGTATTGTAGCTGCAACAGTGGTAGATAGGTTGTATGTGTATGACAACTCCGTAGAAGATGATGAAATGCAACTACAATTCAGAGCCAATAAAGGTGAATTAGTAAAGCAATATACAGAAATGAACTACTGGGCAATGCCCATTTTTAATGCCTGTATATAGTATGTTTCCAATTCTCAATCAGCCAGATACCCATTAAAAAATTTTACAAAGTCATCCTCCATATTGGTAGATTGTACAATATACTTTTTATGCTTTTGCACTCAGGCGTAATGTTGGCAAAAAAGTTATTTGTATTTATATTAAACCCATTGTGATTCATCCACCACGCTTTTGAAACTTCAGCATAGCCATCTAAGTTTTGAAAACTTAATGGACTCGTGCAAACAAATCACTTTTTGTACTAGTTTTGTATTCATTTATACGTTTGTAATCGTATAAATAAAATTCAATACCCAACCACACCCATATTATAGATTTGAAATCGTGCGATTATAAATTGCTTCACCTTCAAATTATCTATATTCGTCTTAAAAATAGCTCATAACGGCTTAAAAAAGTTTATTTAGTTTGTCTTATATCTATCTTTAACCTCAGATATATATGATACCCTATTTTTATACACTTATTACTATTTAGCTTTGATTATAACTTCTACCTATAAAATACGGTATTTTTTGTGTAGCATTTTTGTGTTGCTAAGTTTGGTGTCGTCAGCTTCAGCTGGGGCAAACTTCACCGTGTGCGGCACTTCAGCCCAGCTTTCGGCCGACCCATTAAATGCAGACGAGATTGGAATTTGGACAACGATTACAGGGTCAGGAACTTTTTCAAATAGCTCCAGTCCAATGTCCAGTGTCACAGGTTTGTTGCAAGGCAATAATACTTTGAGGTGGACGGTGACAAATACAGTTACCTCATCGGTAGTGGGCTCAAATGTGATTGTTAGAAATAACTCCCCTTCCATTTCAGTAATAACAGGTGCCAGCAGAAGAAACTCATGTGTTATAAACCCAAGTTTCAGTTTGACAGGAAGCTTGCCTATAAATGGAATAGGGACTTGGACGGTTGTAAGCGGGATGGCTTCTTTTTCTGCCCCAAATTTTAGAATTACAAATCTATCTGGACTCAATCAGGGAAGCAATATTGTGGCATGGGTAATCAGAAATGGCGAATGTCTCTCAACCTCAACCGTAAACGCTTATTTTAATAAACCAGCTTCTGCGGGAATTTACCAAGAGGTTTGTGGGACAACTGCAACTTTGAGTGCATCTGACAATGGAGTTGCTGTTAGCTACAATTGGTACGATCCCTCATTTAATTTGTCATTTGATGACGATGCAGATCCAAATACCAACGTTTCGGGTCTTATTCCTGGGCCGAATGTTTTCCAATGGAACACCATAGACGGGAATAGCTGCGTAACTCAAATTACCATCACTAGCAATATTGTCACCCCCTCTAATGCAGGCTCAAACCAAACGCTTTGTTCAAATGCCACCACCTTAATAGGAAATGCAGCTTCCCTAGGCACAGGCCAATGGAATTTCCTTACCTCAGCCTCAGGCTTTTCATTTGCTAACCAGTCGTTGGCAGGCACTTCACTCACCAATATTCCCGAAGGCAGTTCTATCTTAGAATGGAAGATATCGAAAGGTATCTGCGAATCGGCAACCACAGTTGCCATTACCAACAATGCGCCTACTCCTTCTTCCATAGCTGGGGGCAACCAAGATGTGTGCTTGGATAATACTACAATAGCAGGAAATGCGCCCACACAAGGTGTAGGAAGGTGGACTAAAGTTTTAGGAGCGGGGGTGGTTGTATTTCCCAATTCACCTGTTACTTCTATCACTGGCTTGTTAGCTGGTTCCGTTAGCAGCTACATGTGGACTGTTTCATTCCCTGGCTGCCCCAGCAGTAATGCCACTGTTACAGTTTCGAGGCAAAGCCCTGAAATAGCTAAAGTACAGACCAACTATCTTTCATTTTGTGGCAGCAACTTTGCAACTGTGGTAGGAGTAAATACAGCATCTGGCGTATGGGCAATTACGGCTGGGCCGGGCTCAATTGTGGGTGCCAACAGCAATAAAACCGCCATCATAGATTTAGGAAGCGATGGAAGAACCAAACTTTCTTGGACACTGAACATTCTTGGTTGCTCTACCACTACCGATACGGTTACAATAGATCATAGTGCTGTATCGCTTGCTACTGTCACAGGCAGCCGCAACTTCGAAATATGCACAGATACTTTGTTTCTCACTGGGGTTTATCCTGTGAAAGGCATTGGCAGTTGGTCATTTTTGGCGGGTGGAGGTCTTTTAACAGATGTCAACTTGCATTCAACGTTAGGGAAAAATCTAAATGCGGGCATTAACAGGCTTCGCTGGACTGTAATAAACGATTTCTGTTCCAGCTTCGTGAATGTGACTATTACCAACAACAAACCTGCTTTGGCCTTGGCCGTTCCCGACAATAAAATAGTATGTTCGAATAGTGATGTGCTTTTTGCCACCTCCGTGGCAGGGCCAAATGTAGGCGTTTGGACCACGCTTGCAGGGTCAGGAACGATTGGCAGTGCAGGAGCGGCAAACAATAAAATAGTGAGCAATCTTGGCTTGGGTGCCAATACTTTTTTGTGGACTGTAACCTTAGGCAGTTGCACCTCTAAAGATACGTTGACCTTAACCAACAACACTCCCATAGGCACATTTGCAGGCAACAATCAGATTGTATGCACAAATATAACTACCCTTACTGGATCTGCTTTGGTACAAGGGGTCGGCTTTTGGTCGAATAGCAGTACAGGCACGGGCGTATTTCTTGAGAGCACCAATCCGAAAACCACTGTCACAGGTTTGGCGTCCGGGCCAAACGTACTGCTCTGGACTGTGACAACGCCCGGCTGCCCTGCCACAATATCGCCAGTGCGTATTTCCAATAATCAAGTTACTGTGCCAGTGGCAAGCGTTGCAAACGATTGTTTTGAAGTAAATACGGCTACCTCAGCCATTATTTATTTAAATGCAAACCAACCTTTAAATACCATTACTGGTGAATTTGGAATTTGGCGAACCATTACTTCCCCTGGTATTACCAATATTGCCACACCTACATTGGCAAGTACTACAGCTACTGGTATTGGCGGGTCAGGATTTTATAGATTTGGTTGGAGAATAACTGCTCCTGGTTGCAGCCTGGAAGCTACCACCCAAGCTGTGGTGCTTTCTAAAGCCATTACTGGAACTGATTTATGCCTTAAAATAAATGCAGGAGTTCCGGATGTGACCTCGGTGCTGTCAAGAATCACCAATCCAAAGCCTTCGCAAGGCGAATATGCTGTTTGGAGTTATGTAAGTACGTCATTCACCCCAAACATTTCTAACCTTACATTGAATGCTACCACAGGTGGGGTAAGCGGATTAGAAAAAGGCGTGCATACATTTCAGTATTTAGTAGGCAATACCAATAACCTTTCATGCCAAAGCACTGCCACTATTTTGGGTACAGTGCTTACAAAGGCCAATGCAGGTACAAATCTGTGTTTTACAGACATTAATACTGCAACCGTAATTGCCAATTCCTCAAACCCAGTGTATCAAACCGTAGGTGAAAGGGGAGTGTGGACTACAACAGGTTTGGCAAGTATTGATCAGTTGGGAATTTATTCAGGCTCTGTAACAGGGTATATCAGCAATTTACAAGACGGAGTAAATGCATTCAGCTTTACTACTTCAAACGACAATAACCCGAGCTGTACAGATGTATCAAATGTGCAAATTACCAAACTCACCCAACCCACTATCACGGGCATTACCGATTTCTTGCTGGCTACGCTTGCCGGAGGAAATGCCACCATTGTACTTAACGGAAATGTGGCAAACAGTAGCGTTGGTGAAACAGCCCAATGGAATATAGTGACGGTTAGTGGTGCAGGCACGGGTATTTTGCCAAATGTATTTAGCCCAACTATCACCATTACAGGCTTGAAAGCTGGCTTAAATAAATTTTCGTGGGCAATCAACAATACCCTGAGCGGATGCATCAACAGCCTCAACAAAAGAGACACTTTTAATGTGTATGTGCAAACCAAAGCTGTTGCTTCTACTTTATTAGGAATTGTATATGTGAACTCAAACCCTGGGGTGGGCTTGGCGAGATCAATTACCCCAAATACCATAGTAAGTTCGGCAGGGGAAGTAGGAACTTGGAATTTGGTGTCATCCTTTGCTAGTACGATACCCAACTCCACAGTGGGTATCGGCAATGTTTTAAATCTGACCAATTTAAACCGCGGGGTGTATATCTACCATTGGACAATAGAAAATTCAAACTTTACTGGGTATTCAAACAGCAGTGAGGTTACCATTACTGGCATTACCAAAGCAATTGCGGGAGATAACTTATGCATAAAAGATACACTTACAAATGCAGACTTTGAACTCGGCAATGCCCAGACTTTGGCTATTAGCCCCATTGATAATGAAGTTTTTAGCTGGACAAGCAACAATAGTCTGCTAGGAATTGGCTTCAATCCAAATCAAGCGCAGCCTTTAATGACTGTAACAGGTTTGCCAATTGGCCGAACTTTCTTTACTTTCACCGTCACAAATACAGTTTCTGGAGTTTCCGACCAATCAACTATTCTCGTCACTAAAATTACAAACCCTTATTTGGGCAATGATACTTTGGTGTGTGGCAATAATTATCAACTAAAACCATTAAAATATCCTAATACAAACCTGGGTGAAAGTTTTGCTTGGACTAAATCAAGTGGAATTGCTTCCATAACAGGCTTTGGGCTTGAGCCGACTGTATTTCTAAATGGCATTAGCACATCTGGTTTCAACTATCGCATATTCAACACGATTACAATTATTAGTCAGCCAAGTTGCTTTTTTAGCGACAATATAAATGTGCGTAGTAACGCTCCTTCACCTGCCAAAATCACAACTATAAATAATGTGGTAGTTTGCTCTCCCGAAGTATTGTTGAATGCCACGGTTCCAGGTCAGGGTTTTGGGCAATGGTCGTTAATTTCAAGTATGGTAGGGCAAAATATTGTGAGTCCGCTTTTAGAAAGCACTTCTGTTACCGGGTTGGCACAAGGCAGAAATGTATTTCAATGGACGGTCACTACTTCTGGTTGCCCTCCTTCCTTTGATGTTGTTACTATAGCCAACAATAAAATCACTATTCCAACCGTGGGTTCAGATATTTGCACCACAGTAGTTTGGGGCACAAATACTTTACTTTCATTCAGTGGAAATACACCTGCAATTGGAGAAATAGGTATATGGCGAGCATTGGTAGCACCAACTATAGCCGGCATTGTATTTCAACCCAATAGCAATACTCCAAATGTAACGGTAGGCGGCTTAGCATCAGGCTTTTATAGGTTTGGCTGGGCTATTACAGATGTGACAAGCACTTGCGGCCTCACAGCTACAATTTCTGGAACAATTGTGCCTTTGGCTTCTACTACAGGGCAGAATGCTTGCTTAACAATGCCATTAGGTTCCACGGAATTGTCAGCCACACTCACTTCGCCCAATATACTTAATGTAAGCAAGGGCGAAGTAGGTACATGGACAATCATTAGCAATCCGGGTTCGCCTTCGTTGGTCGTGAATAGCGTTACAGGCTTGGTAAGCGGATTGAGAAAAGGTGTACATGTGTTTGCCTACACCGTTTCTAATACTAATGCTTCTTCTTGCATTAATTCTAATTCCAAAAGCACCCCCGTTTCTGTAATTACCAAAGCCGATGCAGGAGCTGATACTTGTATTGCAGGAATGAATACCATTACAATTATTGGGAATAGGACTAATTTTATAAGTCCGGTAGCCGGTGGCGTTGGTACTTGGACGGGAACTGATATTTTTACAACGGGAGATTTAACTTCCGTGACAGGTATAGCTTCAAATCTTCAAGACGGATTAAATAAATTTTACTTCACCGTATTTAATACCAATCAACCCAGTTGCAAAAGCATAGATTCGATACTAGTAAACAAACATACTAAAGCATACGCTGGGCTAGATAGTTTTCAAATTGCACTTCCACAAAATGGACCAACAACTTCTCTTCAATTGAATGCAAATTCATTATTTATGCCCAATGAATCAGCAAGTTGGATACCAATTGCCAGTCCGTCTGCTAGTTTTGTGCCGGCTACAAACGTTGCCAATGCTACTGTAAATGGAATGAGCATAGGCGTAAACAAATTACAATGGCAAATAAATAATACTGCCAATACATCAAAAACATGTGTTTCGCGCGATACTGTCGCAGTATTTGTACAAACCAAAGCTGATTTGGGCAATATTCAATATATATTCAAAAATGCTACACCAACCATTTCAGGTTTATCTACCATAATAAGTGCTTTAAACGCCCCAGTGCCTCCTGTAGGTGAATATGGGGTATGGGAATTGATAAGCACTAATGCCCCTCAAAATCCTACGTCTGTAGTAGGAGTAGGGGCGAACCAAAAAGATATTTCTCTGGGCAATTTGAGAAGGGGTGTTTCTGCTTTCAGCTGGACAATTTACAATAGCAATTTCCCAAGTGGCAAATTCAATAGCGATACAGTGCTGGTTACGGTAATGACAAAAGCCCTTGCCGGACCCGATTCGTGCATAAAAGACGGAGTGTTTAATCTAAACTTGGGCAGTTTTCCCACCGTGCCTATTAGAACGGCCTCAAACGAACGATTTAGTTGGGCAAGCAGCAATTCAAGCGTAGTTGGTCTTAGCTACGATGGGAACTCGAATATTCCGGAGGTAACAGTCTCAAATCTGCCCAAAGGCATTACCTATTTATATTTTACTATTACCAATACTGGCTCTGGCGCTTTCGATAGCGACACTGTAAAAATAACAAAGGTGAGTACGCCATTATTTATAGATAAAAATATCTCCCAATGTGATACTTTATATCCGTTAAAGAATCAAACTGTTGCTGATTTTAGCATTGGTGAAGTATATACTTGGAAGAAACTAAACGGCAAATCTAAATTTGATGATATATCATTGCCAGAACCCACCGTATCGCCACTAGATACAGGAAACAATAAATTTAGCTTTGCCATTTATAACCAAAATAGTGGCACAGAATGTACCTTGATTGATACCATTAATATCAGAAATGACCAGCCCTATTTTGTTACAATCACTGGACTTGACATATCTACTTTTAGAATCAATCAATTAAGAGGAAACAATCCCAAATTACAATTTCCATCGGCAACATCGGAATGGAGCTTGGTAACCCAGCCAGGAGCAAATGTTATCAATAATATACAATTGCTCAATCAAAATACACCTATTTTAAATGTTTTAAATATGGTGTCTACAGGTGATTATGAGTTTCAATATTTAATCAGAAATGCTTTTTGTATCTTGAGAACCAACTTTGTAATATTCCGAGATAACAGAATTGACGCAAATCAAGGAATAGGAGGGGATATTTGCGGAGATACATTTGTACTAAATGCAGATACATTAGGTGAAGGAGAAACAGGAATTTGGACAGATCCTGGGGGAGCGGGTATAATCTCTGATGTTACCAATCCTAGAGCCACAATAACTGGAATTGCCCAAACTAAGGATGGAAATCCTGAAAATGAGTTTCAATGGCAGAGATTTAAAGGCGAGGCTAAAAGTTCTGTAGCTTCAATTTTCGTTCGCTCTTTCTTAAACCCTTCTAAAGCCAATTTGGGCAGAGACCTTTCCTTCTGCGAAACCTTTATTGTTACACTTACCAATTTCCAAACTGTACCCGGCATTATAGGCAACCCAACTTGGAAAATTACAGAAGGTATAGGCACATTTAGTGGCTTAAATACCACTACAGGAAGTGTGCTCCTTAGCAATATTGGCTACAAATCAAATACTGTGGTGTTGGAAATTTTGAATGGATCTGCTTGCCCAGTTTCAAAAGATACGCTTATTGTAACTAGAGATGAAATGCCAGAGCTTCCAGATTTGGGGCTTGGTAGTGGTATTTGCACCGATACTTTCCTACTCGAAGCACCCATTCCAAATATAGGTATAGGAATGTGGTCGCAAATTAATACGACTACTTCTACTTTTGCTACTCCTCAGAATAATATCACAAAAGTGTACGATGTTATTCCAGGTGTTAAAAATTATAAGTGGGAGGTGGTAAATGGCCAGTGTACGGTAGAATCTTTTATTTCAAATAATATTGGTGTGAAACCAACCAAAGCCATCATTTTTGCCAACGATACTGCTATATGTGATACAGCTACCATTCGCTTCCGTGCCTCTACCCCAGTAGTAGGTACTGCTTCTTGGCAGGCACTCAATTCCGGAAATACCATCACAGCCAACACCACTCTTTTTACAGATTATTCATTGGGGCTCGTTAAAAATTTTGGTGAAAACAAATTTCTATATACTATTAAAGTTACTAGCGATATTGTGAAATGCAGCTCAACTGATTCCATCACTATTAATGCAGCTCAACCGCCTACTATGGCGAAGTTAAATACTTCCGACACCCTAGTTTGCTACAATGAAATACTTTTGAATGGAAATATTCCAATTGTAGGCCAATCGCAATGGCTTATACCCGCCAATTTGAATGCTACAATCATTGGCAACTCACTCTATACCAATAGCTTACAGCCTGGCATTTCAGCATTGAGTTACAATATCTCCGTTCCAGGTTGTCCTGTTTCATCAGCCAATATCACAGTATCTAATGTTGGGTTTACTAAAGCAGAAGCAGGAACTGATACTACCGTTTGCGGTGAAAACTTCCAGTTGGGTGCTATTCAGCCTGTGATTGGCTCAGGTTTTTGGAGCAAACTCACGGGAACGGCCACATTTGTAGACAATACCCAAAGCAATACCTTCGTAAATGGATTGCAAAAAGGTGAAAATAAATTGATTTGGACTAAGTTCACCGATGTTTGCCCCACTACTTCCGACACATTAATTGTACGCAACAATAAGGTAGATCCTATCAATGCCTTTGGTGAAATTACAGTTTTCACACCTAGTTATAATCTCACGGCTATAAAGCCCGAAAGCGGTATTGGCAAATGGTGGGTATTGAAAGGCAATTCGGTGCTTTCAGATCCGGAAAATCCTACAAGCTCACTCGACAATATTAGCATTGGTGAGAACATAGTGCGGTGGACAGTAAAAAATGCAGGCTGCGACAGTGCCTTTGCCGACCAAAAAATTATTCTTTCAGACCTTAAAATCCCCATTGGCTTTTCACCAAATAAAGACGGAGTTAATGAAAAATTTGAAATAGTGGGTATAGATTCCTATCCCAATTCCTCACTGGAGGTTTTCAATCGCTGGGGAAAAGTGGTATATAAAGCGAGTAATTATAAAAACAATTGGGAGGGTACAAATACGGAAAATGAGCCTTTACTCGAAGATTCCTATTTTTACATCATTAAAGTAAACGAAGATAAAAAACCAATTACAGGTTTTGTTCAAATAAAGAGATAGCATGAGATTTTTAATACTTTTCACCTCCATTATTTTTGTTGGCATATTTCAAATACATGCACAACAAAGATCTTTGGTTTCAAATTATTTACAGAATGGCATGGTTATAAACCCTGCCTATACTGGTTCTGCTGGGGCTTTGAGCCTCTCGCTGAGTTCTCGATTGCAATGGCAGGGGGTGGAAAATGCACCTCTCACCAATGTATTGGCTGCTCACACTCCTTTGCCCATTCGGTTTATTTCTTCAGGGCTAATAGTAGGCTATGATAAATTTGGCGGAAACACCACTACCGATATTTTCAATACTTATTCTTTTAGGGTACGAATCAAAAAATATAGTGTTTCTCTTGGCGGTCTTATTGGCTTTTCATCAATCAATACTGTTTCGCTTGAAAATGACGATGCTTTCAATAATTTACAAGAATTTGTGCCTAAAACGGGGTTTGGGATTCATGTAGAACACCAAAAATTTTATGTAGGAGTTTCTTTACCCTCCATTGCTATTGCATCAAATAAACAAAGCTTGGTAGCTAATGATGTTTTTTACAATCAACAATATTATTATGGAGGCTACAATTGGGAAATTAGTGATCAATTTGTATTAAAGCCATCAGTATACATTCGCCATTTAAAAGGCTTTGGTTTGCAACCAGATATCAACGTGATGGCCACTGCATTTAATAGATTTACTGGAGGTATTTCATACCGACCTACGTATGCAGTTATCGCTTTGGTAAACCTGAAAATTAATCCACAATTATATGTAGGCTACTCTTACGACTATCTATTGCCCGGTATATCAACTCTTTCTACAGTATCAAAAGGCAGCCACGAAATATTTGTCAGATATGATTTTATGTATTTGATAAATGATATTAACATGAAAAAATTCAAGTAAAAAGCATGATTTCCTCATTTCTCAAGCAACTCTTTTTGACTGTATGTTTGCTCAATGTGTTATCTTCTTCGGCACAAAAAGCCCAGAAAGCCCAAAAAGCGAAAATAGATACAGTAAATTATAAGCTAAGTTTTTTAAATATCAATTCTGATAATGACGATTTCAGTCCTGCATTTTATAAAGATGGCATACTCTTTTGTTCCAATAGAGATAGGCAAATTGGGGTAGTTTATAAATCGGAAAATACTGATAAACCCCTCATAGATTTATACTATACATCTACTTCTACAGGCGAAAAATTCAAACGCCCCAAAGCATTTCACAAAGAGATAAACTCAGCTTTCAGTGAGGGCCCCGCCACATTCACACAAGATTTTAGCAAAATGTATTTCACCCGCAATGATATAACTGATGGCGAATCGAAATTAAGTATTTATGTTTCTAGATTTGTAAATGGAGAATGGTCGGAAGCCCGATTGGTTACCTTTGGGCCTGATAAATATTCGTATGGCCATCCATCTGTGTCACCCACAGGCGATTATATCATTTTTGCTTCCAATATGCCAGGTGGCATGGGTGGTACAGACCTGTATATTTCATATTTGAAAGAGGGCAAATGGAGCAAGCCTGCCAATATGGGTAAGCCCATTAATTCCAATAAAAACGAGATTACACCTTATGTTCACGAAAAAGGCGTAATGTATTTTGCGTCTGAAAGAGAAGGTGGGCAAGGTGGCTACGATATGTATTTAATTAATTACAATAACTTCGAATGGATAGGGCTGAAAAATATGGGTTACCCAATCAATAGTTCATACAATGATTTTGGGTTAATAGTAAATGCCGATTTTAGTTTCGGCTATATGTCGTCAAACCGGAGAAATGGAGGAGAAGACGATGATATTTACGCCTTTTCACAAGCCGAAAATTTGTTTAAAGATTGCGATACACTCAAAAAATCAGATTTGTGTAAAACATTTTTTGAAGAAGGCACTATTCCCACTCAAAATTCGCCCTTGGTGTATGAATGGGTGTTGGGAGATGGTACAAAAAAACGTGGCAATGAGGTGCGCCATTGCTACCAAAAACCTGGTAATTACACCATTCAGCTCAATGTAGTAGATTTGATTTCCGATCAAGTATTGCTCAACGAAGCATCGTTTGAATTGCAAA
Organism: uncultured Bifidobacteriaceae bacterium; assembly: GCA_964565665.1. GTDB lineage: Bacteria > Bacteroidota > Bacteroidia > Cytophagales > UBA9547 > CAZMFZ01. The sequence goes on from CAZMFZ010000040.1 coordinate 14,601, forward strand.
TTGATTCCATTCACACGCCATATATTAAATCGCTCGATACCGCTATTGTAGGCGTTCCTATTACTTTTGATGGCTCAAAATCGAGAATAAAGAACTTTCCTATAACTAAATATGCTTGGGATTACGGCAATGGGCAAACCTTTTATGGCGATAAATCAAACTTCGTTTACCATGCCGAAGGCTCCAACATCGTGCGAATGGATCTCACTTATTCCGATTCAATAAACACACTTAAAAATGTGTGCGTAATGAAAGAGATAACAGTGATAACACCTGAAACATTTGCCAAATTAAAGAGTGGTATCCGCAAAAAAGAGTACGACAATTCTGATTTGAAGAAAGTATATAACATAAAAGATTCTGAGGGAAACACCTATAAAATTCAAATTGCAACTTCTAAAAAACCGCTTGGCGACAAGATGAAAAAATTTGAAGGAGTTTTAAAGGTAGATGAATACTACGATAGAAATGTATATGCCTATACTGTTGGTAATTTCAACAATGCCCTTGAAGCCTATCCTAAATTAAAAATGTTGCGGAAAATTGGGTTTAAAGAAGCAGTACTAATAGCTCAAAATGAAAATAAACTAATCTCAGGAACCGATTCATCATTTTTCGTAGAGTTTGACGAGAATTTTGTACCTGTAAAAGTAGTGACTCAAAAAGGTAAAATTACAGATAAAGATTTTAATCCCTTAGAGGCAACAGTATCGCTTATCAATCTGGTTTCTAATGAAAATTTGGGCGTAACTAAGTGTAACAATCCTGTGGGCTATTATGAACTTGACTTCCCTGATGGTGAATTATATGCCTATTCTGTGTCTATGAAAGGGTTTTTTCCATTTTCCTCTAATCTTGATTTACGAAAAGAAAATACCCTTGCCAATGTTGAGCAAAATATTGTGATGTACACCGCCAAGCAATTATCGGTAATTGATAAACCAATAAAGGTGTCGAATCTATTTTTTGAATCTGAAAAATTTGAAATTCAGCCAGAATCGTATCAGGAGCTCGACCGAATTGCAGAGTTTATGAAAGAAAACTCCAATGAAGAATTTGAAATATTGGGGCATACCGACAATATTGGAAATGCCCAACTCAATTTGCAGCTATCGCAGAAAAGAGCCGATGAGGTAACAAACTATTTGATAAAAAAAGGAGTAAGTGCTAATATTTTGTATTCCAAAGGTCTTGGAAATTCACAACCTGTTTCCGCAAATACCAAATTAATAGAATTGAACAGAAGGGTTGAAATAAAGTTGAAACCACATTATTGACCGCATTTTTGTAAATTATGACTGTTTGATAAAAATTCATTACTCATACTAGCAGTTTTTGGCAATTGAAAATAATTGTTTATACTTTGAAATTGCTATTTTTACAACGGAAACCAATCCTAATTGATATAATTTAGAATGAGATTTTTACCGCTACTCACTATTATTACCATCACACTCTGCTTCAAAGTACTTTTAGTTTTTGGGCAGCCTATTCCAGGAAAAGAAGAAAATATACCTTATTTGGTTACTTTCGGAAAGCAAGGAGAGACGAAATGGGGCGATGACGACTATTCACAAGTGATGTTTGTGGTAATTCCTAAAGAGGTTTCGCAGCCGTTTTACATCAGAGTTTTCGACCCTGATGTGAGTGGGGAAGTAGATGAAGTAAAAGCAGAACCCAATACTAAAACTAAATTTTCAGTGTACGGGGGCAAACAAGCCTATTCTCATCCTGATGCTGGTTCGCTTAATCCAGTCGGCAACTATAAAAGTGGTACGCTTATTAGCTCAAAAACATTTGGTGTAAACCCTGAATATGACAATAAATGGTTTTCATTTGGTCCCATTAACCCTAAAGAAGGTGAATATATTGAAGAGTTATCAGGCTACGTATTTAAAGTAATGGCCGATGGATTGGAAGGAAATGATGGGAATTTGTATAGATATTTCATTTCTACTTCATCTACAGATAATTTACCTGTGGAGGGTTCAAATTCATTTCCCTACGAATATACCTTCAGGCTAGATGATAAAATAGGTTCTGTGTCGCATATATATCCCTATATCACTGAAAATGTAGTGAAAGTAAATATTCATGTGTTTGATTTGGATGACGATGCTTATATGCGATTAATATCTATCTCTAAAAAAGGAGAAAAAATAAATGGTTCGATTGACGATCAATGGTCGGAAAGCAGCCACGAAGTAGATGCAAGTGAGAAAAACACCTCTTTGGACATACAAATAATAAAATTTGCCCAAAAACCAAACAACAATGTGGTGCTTTACATCACAAATCAATACGGAAAATTTCTGCCTTTTTATTCCATTCCTATAGGTGGTGTACCGAAGTATAAGTATAAAATAAATGTAAAATAGCAGCAGTGATATTTTATGTTTTTTGCCTACTCAGCTATTCTTATTAATAAGAGACATTTCAATTTTCAAAGGTTTACAGATTGCAAATTATAAGCAGAATTTTTATTGATTTATGCATAAAGCGATTCGAAATTTATTGCTGATTTTGTATATTGTACCCTATTGGGGCTATGCACAACAATTTTTACATAGAGAATTTGGCGTTACCGAAGGTTTGGAAAACCCCTATGTATATGCACTTGCCCAAGATGTAAATCGCTTTATTTGGATAGGGACTGCCGAGGGATTATTTCAATACGATGGCAAGAAATTCAGCCCTTATTATACCAAAAATGGTTTAGCAAGCAATTTTATTTATAGCATTTGTGTAGATTCTCGAAACAACAAGTGGCTAGGGCATGACGATGGCAGCCTTACACTTTTCAACGATAAAGCATTTTACAAGCGGGTATCAGATACCATTATCAATTCAAGAATAAATAAAATAATTCAAGCCCGAAACCAAAAAGTATTGGTTTGTACGCAATCAAACGGCATTTTCTTAGTAGATGAACTATTTAAAGCTGTATCTATTTCGTTTTTTGATGGCGATGAGATAATATGGGATGTTGCTGAAATTGAAGGTGGACATTTGATAGTATGCAGTGATCAAGGCGTATATATTCTCCCTTTTAAAAATAATGAATATCAAAATAAAATTGCCATTTCAGAATTTACTGATTTGTCGGCCTTGAGCGTTAGCAGAGCTAAAAATTTAGGGGCAGACTATATTATAGGCACTGAATACGATGGAATATTTACTTTACAGATAGATTCGAAGTTTAATTTTAAAGTTAAAAAACTGGCTGAAACCAATGCAACCGTTGGCGATCAACTTTACTTTGCACATTTAGTTGACAAAAATGAACTTTGGGTAAGCAGACATACCAATGGCGTAACTAAAAGTACAGTAAAAAACCAAATAGCAACTGCTCAAAAATCGTATTGGCAAGAGAATTTTAAAAACTATTATATTAAATCTTTTTTGCTTGATGCCGAGGGCAATTATTGGCTTGGTACGTATGGCAATGGCATTATTCAGCTTACAAATAATATCTTTTTACTGGCCAAACCTCCTCTGTTTGCGAAAGAAAACTTCAATGTGAAGGCATTGGCAGCAAAGGGCGATTCCGTTGTGCTTTCAAATGGTAATGATTTATATGTGTATGCAAAAGAAGTTTTTACTAAAATACAAGTAAAAAGCCTTCCCAAAGGCCGAAAGAGTCCAATTACAATCTCGTGTCTGTTTTATGATAAATTAAGAAACAAAATTCTGATAGGCACATCCGATTTTGGAATTTTGGAATACGATGAAGCTACCCAAAATACCAAATCTTGGTACTACAACGAGCTTTCCAATAACATCAACCAAATTGTATATGACCGATACTTTTCTATTTGGATAGCCACAGAAAATGGGGCTTATAAATATGACGATACCAACAATACATTCAAAAGTTATTCTATGCAAGATGGCTTGGCTCACAACAACATACATGCCATTTATGCAGATTATAAAAATAGAATATGGTTTGCTACACACAGCTCTGGCATATCGTATATGGAGCAGGGGCAGATTAAATTTATTCCAACTCCATTTAAAAGCAAACCCATAGACATCAATTGTTTTGCCCAATCTCCAGATTCTACCTTGTGGGTAGGCACAGATGGAGATGGTATAGTGTGCTTTCAAGATACCTCTGTCACCAATTACATTACCAAGCAAAATGGCATTCTATCCAACTATTGCTATACTATGGCTTTTAATGAAAAGGGCGATTTGTGGATTGGACATAAAAATGGATTGTCGGAAATAAGCACCAAAACACAGAAAATATACACCACAGCCAATTCTGATTTGCTCCAAGAGGTTGAAATGTATCTCAATGCTATGGCTAGCAACAAACATATCATTTGGTATGGTGCAAATAAAGGGCTTCTGAAATACAATCCGCTTGATGGAGACGATAAGGTGGTAGAAAACAAAACCCTTATCACGGGCTTTAAAATTTTCTTCAACCATCCTGATTCGAATAAATACAAGTATCTCAAAAATTATCTTTTTCCACCAAACAATCTTCAACTCAACTTTAAAGACAATCATATTACCATTGAGTTTGTAGGAATTTGCCTCTCAGACCCCAATAAAGTGCTTTATCGCTATTACTTAGAAGGGTATGATGAAACTTGGACTCCCGAAACCAACCTTTCTCAAATCACTTATTCAAATTTAGCCCCCGGACAATATACTTTCCACCTTATTTCCATGAATCAAAATGGCGTATGGAACAAAATGCCTACTGTGTATAAATTTGAAATTATTCCCCCATTTTATAAAACCTGGTGGTTTTATACCTTGGTTATTTCATTTTCTGTACTGGTAATTATAGGTGGTTTTACTTACAGAACTAGGCAACTTCATAGAAAAAATGATTTTCTAGAGGGTGAGAAACTGAAACTCGAATCGGAGATACTTCAAAGGAAAATGACTGAGCAAAAGTTAAAAAGGAGTGAAACACAACTTCAGAAAGCCAATGAAGAATTAAATACATTTATATGGCGGTCGTACCACGATTTGCGTGGGCCACTCAAAACCATTCAGGGATTGGTATATGTGGCACTTTCTGAAAATGAAAAAAAAGTGATAGTGACCTACCTTGGCCTGATAAACGACACCACTACCAAGCTCGATTCGCTTTTACAACAGTTTTCAAAAGTAACAGAGGTGAGACGCTCGAAAATAAATATCACCAAGATAAACATTGAGGAAGTGGTAAAAGCAAGTATCGTTTCTGTATTGAAAGACCATCCTACATATGAAGTGGAAATATCGCAAGACATTAAAATAAACAGTGATCTTTATTTCGACAAAAACTTTATTTTTTCGCTGATGCACCACTTATTTGAGAATTCAGTTGTCTATTCTAAAGATAAAAAGCCAGTTATAAAAATAAAAATCAGACAATACGGCTCACAAATAAAGATAGTGATTGCCGATGAAGGGCTCGGCATACAGCTTGAGGCATTGCCAAAGGTATTTGATATGTTTTACAAGGGCACATCGCTTTCAAAAGGCTACGGATTGGGGCTATATATTGCCGATAAAATTGCCAATGTATTTGATGGTAACATTCATATTTTCAGTCAAGTAAACGAAGGTACTACAGCTGTAATAAGATTGAAAAATCAAGACAAATCTCTTATATCTGAAAATGTTCAATGAAGTTAAATTGAAAAGCCGCATCATTAATTAGATGCATTATTTATTGTGGCATAAAAGCTTAGTATAGTAAATGCCAATCCTGCACTTTTAAAACATACCTATATTTTTCTTTCTTTTTTTTCTTCTTTCTACCACTTAATAAGTTGTTGCCGCCACTTACTTATTAGGGCTAAGCAAATTGATTAGGTTGCTGTAAAATTGTATCGTAATCAATTAGAACAATAGTAGCCCATCCAATCATTTACCTCTTATGAAAACAAAATTTCCATACAAAATTGTAAAAGTGTCGAATGCTGAGGAATGCTGTGATAAAGTAAAAATGTTGGAAAGCGAAATTTTACAGGCTACAGACTTTATCAAAAACATAGAGCAAGGCAATTTAGAGGCTGAATTGGCATTCAATGTTCATAATTCTCAACTTGATAAAGACGGTATCAAATTCATTCCTAATCGCAATACTAATCTTATACTACTTGTACAATTGCTGGGGTAATCACAACTAATTAAATAATGATTAAATTTTTACAATCACGAAAGCAAATGAGTAATTTAGAAATTATACAAGCAAAGCACAACCGGTGCAAGTCACTGGCCATGAAAGCAATAGCTTCAATGTTGGTGGAGTATATTGATGAAAAATACAGTTCTCTTGCCGAATGGGACGAATTGTATCTTGATACATCTTCGTATTTCGACTACCTGACGTTGCCATTGCTAAATGAAAATGAGATTTTTAATCTCAATCAATTTCTGGAGTCATGTTTTGACGAAAAGGAGAAACACAGTCAATTTAAAGAGTTATTAAATAAGATTACTGTCTTTGAAGACGTTGCCGAAATTGTGATTTTATTAAAAAGATTAAATGAAGAATACCTCTTGAAAGTGTCTCAATTCGATATGAAAATGCAAGTGTGTATTTTTTATTTCCGTCAAATGCAACAATTGAAAGTGCTTCATTCACAGATTATTAAATGGAACTTTGCTGAGTTTGAAGCTAAAACAAAGCAAATGAAGTTTGGCATAATAAAAACAGATTTGCCAGAAACTTCTTTGATAAAAATCATGCAGGTACGATGCAACTCTAAACTTAATTTGTTGAACTGCATTTGTCTTTTACAGAAAAAAGACACTGCAATTGCCAATCTAAAATATTTTTAACAAAGGGTGTGATATGTATAATTTGGCTACAGAAATCGATTTTTTGAATGCAAATATTAGCATTAATCCAACTTGGAATGTGTTTGTAGTCGATACAGAGTTTAATTTGGTTTACCTGCATCCTAACTTTGCAAAGCTTTATAAAATTTACCCCGATTTGCTTATTGGCAACAATCTTTCGTTTTTCTCGCCTAAAATTCTTCCCATTGCCAAGGAATTATTTAACAAGGTAGGTTTCAGCAATGTCAGTTTCGAATTTTACAACGTAGCCGATGAATATGTACACCTCATGCTCAATGGCTTTAGCTTTGAAAATAAAAGTGAGAAGTACGCTCTGATATTTTGGAACGACATTACCAAGTATTCCACCTATGAAAAGAAATACCTTTCAAAAGAAATAGAATTGAACACTCTTATTTATAAAATATCGCACGATTTACGAGGGCCTGTAGCCTCTTCAAAAGGTCTTATTAACCTAATTAGAATAGAAAACCCTGATAAAAAAATTGCTAACTATTTAGAATTGCTCGATACCTCTATTAGCAAGCTCGATGGCAGAATTGTAGAATTAAGTAAAGTAGCGGATTTGGCAGCTGCAAACCAATATTATTTTTCTGAGGTTGATATGCACGAATTGCTCTTCAAAACCCTGAACGACCTTTCGAAGAACTACGATGTATACGACATGATTTTCGATTTTAAACTCGAAGAAAACCTCAAATTTAAAACTTATCAGTTTGCACTGGTTTCTATTTTGAGCCATTTGCTCATATTCTGTATTGAAAATAAAAATCACAATGAGAAATTACTCCTCAATCTTAAAATGGAGTTTAAAAACAAAAACTTATTCATATGCTCTACCGACAATGGCATGGGAATAGAAGAAACCGGTATTGATAAAATATTTTCTCCCTTTTTTCGAGTAAATGAAAGCTACGACACCTCTACTCTCAGCCTCTTTACCATGAAAAAAAGCATTGAGTTTTTGAATGGTGAAATAAAAGTAAGAAGCAAACTGGGCCAAGGCAGCGAGTTCAGAATCAAGATTCCCGTTTCATGATCAATTGGTGAACTATCCAATATTCAATTGCTCAAATAATTCATCATTTATAATTTTTCATTTCGCTTTCCTAGCTAGTTTTGCACCATGTTACGTATTGCAATTCAAAAATCTGGGCGACTGAACGAAGACAGTGTGCTGTTATTAAAAGAATGTGGGCTAAAATTTGGTGGTGCCGACCGCAAGCTCATTGCCAAAGTTGAAAATTTCGACCTTGAAATTCTCTATTTAAGAGACGATGACATACCTCGCTATGTACACGAAGGCGTGGCTGATATTGGTATTGTGGGTGAAAATGTGTTGTTCGAAGCCAATTTGGCTACCAATACAGAGAAGATATTGGGTTTTGGTAAATGTAGATTGTCGCTCGCCATTCCCAAAGAGGCTATTTACACCGATTTCAAATGGTTTTCAGGCAAACGAATAGCCACCAGCTACAGAAATGTGCTACACAATTGGCTCAATGAAAAAGGAATTGAAGCCCGCATTGAAGACATAAGCGGCTCGGTAGAAATTGCCCCCGGCATTGGCTTGGCTGATGGAATATGCGATTTGGTGAGCTCTGGCAGTACGCTCATTAGCAATGGATTAAAAGAAGTGGAAGTGATATTGAAATCGGAAGCCGTATTGATTTCATCTCCCAACTTACTACCCGAAAAAAGAGATATTCTCGAAAGTCTTATTTTTAGAATTAATGCCGTTCAGAAGGCTCAGAACAATAAATATATATTGCTGAATGCCCCAATAGATGCCAAAGATGAAATTATAAAAATACTGCCCGGCATTAAAAGCCCCACTGTATTGCCTTTGGCGGAAAGTGGCTGGTGTTCTATTCACACTGTAATTGAAGAAGATAAATTTTGGGAGATAATTGAAAAGCTCAAAAAAGCTGGTGCACAAGGCATACTGGTAGTGCCGATTGAGAAAATGATTGTGTAGATGACGTTAATGAAAACTAAAAAGCGTTATTTCAATCTATGATATTTGCTAAACTTTAAAATAACAAAAGTGAAATCAATGAATATAAAAGAAATTACAGAAAAATACTTATACAACGCTATTACCATATTATCTGAAAAGGCAGGAAAGGAAGAAGGCTTCTACAAAGAGAAAAAATATGTACAAATGGCGGGTAACACGCTTTGGAATGGTGTTTTAGAAGCCCTAAACTACAAGTTTCCACAGATTTCCAAAGGCAAGGGCAGTCCCGATATTGAAAAATACAAGGAGGCTGTTGCGAAGGAAAATAAGAAAATGCTAAATCACTTGCAAACTGGATATAATTATATGCACCTTTATATGGGTTATGATGGGGATCTTAACTATCAGACCTCTCGAACGGCAATTGTGGAGGCCAAAATCATCATTGACTGGGTGGCAAAAGGCTAGTTCTACTTTTTTCTAATTTAATGTACACTATCTATTATCTCAAATATGAAAAAAAGTTCTCTTTTACTTTTATTGATTATTGCCGCTTGTAGTGGAAATAAACAAAATAATTCCTCTACGGAAGGTACAGTAAATGTAGCCTCAAAAACACCAACTTTAGAAAACACTCAGTTTGGTTCCCCTATCTTGCCAGATTGGATTTACAATGCAGAATCATTAAAAGGTCAGGAAGCTATGACAGTATACCAGGTGCAGATAACCAACAAAAAAACGGGTATAAAAATACAGGAGATAGGCATGGAATCAGAATCAGTTGAATTCAACGATTATAATTTTGATGTATATAAAGAAGTAGCTTTTTTAGTTAGTTGTGCTAATTTAGACAATTGTGTCTATCAGGTATATCTTTTCGACCCCGCACAACGCAAATTATTTTTAGATGAAAAGCTTTCTGAACTTGTAAATATAGAGGTTGATACTACTGCAAGGCTATTGACAAGCACCAGCCGAAGCCAAGGAGGTATCAGTTATTCTATCACAAAATATGAAATGGTAACTGGGGTGCTTGGCGTGGTTTAAGAGAAAAAACTCGAGCCTGATCAGGAAATTGAAGTGCAAAATTTCGACAATCCTGATTCTGTAAAAATGATACTTGTTGAGGGGAAAGTATCTAAAGATGGTAGTTGGAAATACGATACTTTAAAGGCTTACTTAAAAGATATGCCAGTTAATTAATAGATGGATTTTTACAAACCAGATAAAACCAAACAAGGCAGATGAAATTCGAAGACTACCACATTCATCCGTCAATTAAAAAAAGCCTGGCCGAGCTGGGTTTCAAACGCCCAACCGATATTCAGTTCAAAGCCATTCCAAGTATAATGAATGGCGAGGATGTGATGGCAATTGCCCAAACTGGTACAGGCAAAACAGCTGCATTTGCTATTCCCATCATCCATTATCTACAATCCAATACCACACAAAATCATGGCATCCGTGCCTTGGTGCTTGCCCCAACCCGCGAATTGGCTATGCAAATTCATCAGGTGTTCGAAGCCATTGCCAAGTATTCAAATCTTCACATTTTGGCTTTGGTGGGCGGTGTAGAACAAGAAAAGCAGACTGAAGAATTAAAATTGGGTATAGATATTCTAATAGCTACACCAGGCAGAATGTTTGACCTTATATACCAAGGTCATGTAAAAATCACCAAAACAGAAATTTTGGTGTTGGATGAATCAGATCAGATGCTCGCTTTAGGGTTTTTGAAAGATATTCAGGATGTTAAAAAATTCCTTCCCAAAATTCATCAGACACTTTTTTTCTCCGCCACCATCAATGAGCAGATTAAGGATTTGGCCTATACTTTGGTTCGCAATCCTATTCGTATTCAGATTTCACCTAAAAATCCTGTTTCGAAAAATGTGAGCCACACAGTAGCTATGATTGCTATGGATGATAAACGCTTTTTTCTCGAACGTATTATTAAGCAAAACCCAGAAAGCAAAATCATGGTGTTTGTACGCACAAAAGTACGTGCCGAACGTGTAAATAAAGCCATGGAGCGGGTAGATATTCAAACTGTAACCATTCATGGCGATAAAGAGCAAGAAGACCGATTCGATGCCTTAAATGTGTTTTCTACTGGAGAGATTAAAGTATTGATCGCTACCGATGTAAGTGCCAGAGGCATAGATATTAAGCAAGTACAATATGTAATTAACTATGATATTCCCGATGTGGCTGAAAACTATGTACATCGGGTGGGTCGTACAGGCAGGGGAGTAGATAAAGGATTTGCCATTTCATTTTGCAGTGAAGAAGAAATGCCTTTATTGAGAGATGTAGAGCAGTTTATTGGGTATGAAATTGAGCAATTAGAAATTGATAAAAAAGATTATCAAGCTGCTATAGACTTCTCTACAGAAGTGAAAACCGATTTGAAAACCTTGATGAAGGAAATAGCTGAATTTGAGGAGTTTAAGAAAAAGAAGAAGAAAAAAAGGTAATTCTCTTCCTCTCTTGAACTCTTTTTTTTAACCCATAGTAGAAAGGCCATCTACATTTTGAAAATCAATCATTTGTGTTGATTATTGACTGATAAATCAAAATATTCTAACTTTTTTAACCTTTAATTCAATTTTATAATGATAAAAACAACAATAGGGCTTTTCTTTTGCCTGTTATTTAGTTTCTGTGGAAGAAATACAGAAAAGCCTACAAACTATAATATTGTAGATTTTGGAGCCCTAACTGATTCTACTAAAAAATCGACTAAAGCCATACAAGCAGCCATTGATGAATGTACAAAAAATGGAGGCGGCACAGTTTATATTCCCACAGGTACATTTATTTCAGGTACATTGAATTTGAAATCGAACGTTACTTTGTTTTTGGAAAATGGTGCGGTATTGAAAGGCAGCAGCGATACAGCCGATTATTTCGTACAAAAAGATGGTACTCGTATGGGGCTTTTGTACACTAGAAACCAGAAAAACATTACTATAAACGGAGATGGAATAATTGATGGTAACGGAACTGTATTTTTTGATGCCACCCAACCTCATAACCCTAGCGATTTGGAAAAATCATTTACCAGACAAGGTGAAGATTTTATGAACATCAAATACGGCTTGGAAGACGGCCCAATT
>CAZMFZ010000041.1:0-12384 GCA_964565665.1 uncultured Bifidobacteriaceae bacterium
CTAATGTTTTGTAATCTTGAAACTAAATCGGTAGATTTAGTGGTATAATACTATAAATTTAGTGAGCAAATTTCAGAAGTTAATCAATCTAGTAGTATTAGCTCAAAGTGATAAAAATATTGAGTTTTCAGATCTTGTCAAATTACTTAATAATTTTGGCTTTGAATGTAGAATCAAAGGCGCCACCATATCTTTTATCATTCAACTATAACTGAGATAATTAACATACAGCCATATGGCTCAAAAGCAAAACTATGGATAGAAACATTCCATTTATTGGGTAAAATTATTCCCGAACCAAAAGGAAGGTTAATCTTCGCCTAAATTTTTTTTTAAAGAGGCATATTGTACCACACCAATCGAATACCATGGTTTGCAACATCGAGGAACGTATGGCAAATTGGCAAAACTATTTTACCAAAATCATCAATATCCTGCCATTTTTTCAGTTTTATTACTGTGGGATACATCTTTGTAGCCAATTGTATATTATTTATCACCATATAAAATGAACTTCAACCAATATACTATAAAAGCTCAGGAAGCTGTGCAACAGGCATCTTCCATTGCAGCAGCCAACACCAATCAGGCCATCGAGACAGGGCATTTGCTCAAAGCTTTGATAGAAGGCGATGAAAGCATAAGCAATTTTATTCTAAAAAAACTAAATGTAAACAAGCCCTATTTCGACAATAAGCTTGATGAGGCTATAGCAGCCTATCCCAAAATATCAGGTTCGAGCCCCTACCTCTCCAATGAATCGGCTGCCGCTTTGCAAAAAGCTGAAAACTTTATGAAAGAGCTGAAAGATGAATTTGTGGCTGTAGAGCATATTTTGCTCGGATTATTGGCAGGGAAAGACAAAATCGCTTCTGTAATGAAGGATGCAGGATTTTCAGAAAAACATTTGAAAGCGGCCATCCTTGAATTGAGAGGTGGAACAAATGTGACCGATCAACATTCTGAAAATAAATACCAATCGCTCAAAAAATATTCCATCAATCTCAATGAACTGGCTAAAAAGGGCAAAACTGACCCTGTAATAGGCCGAGATGAAGAGATTAGGAGAGTATTGCAAATTTTAAGTCGCAGAACGAAAAACAATCCAATGTTGATTGGTGAACCAGGCGTGGGTAAAACGGCTATTGTGGAAGGTTTGGCTCAAAGAATAGTAGCGGGAGATGTGCCTGAAAACCTGAAATCGAAGCAAATATTGACTTTAGACATGGGTTTGCTAATAGCTGGAGCAAAATTTAAAGGTGAGTTTGAAGAACGTTTGAAAGCAGTAATCAAAGAAGTAACTGATTCTAATGGCGAGCTGGTGTTGTTTATTGATGAAATTCACACGTTGATTGGTGCTGGAGCAGGTGGAGATTCGGCCATGGATGCGGCTAATTTGCTAAAACCAGCATTGGCTCGTGGCGAACTGCATACTATAGGTGCTACTACATTAAAAGAATATCAAAAATACATTGAAAAAGACAAGGCTTTGGAACGCAGGTTTCAAACGGTGAACGTGGAAGAACCAACAATACCCGATGCCATTTCTATTTTGCGTGGAATAAAAGATAAATACGAGTTGCACCATGGGGTCAGAATCAAAGATGAGGCCATTATCTCATCTGTAGAATTATCGAGCCGCTATATTACCGACCGTTTTTTGCCTGACAAAGCCATCGATTTGATGGACGAAGCGGCTGCTCGTTTGCGTATTCAGATTGATTCCTTGCCCGAAGAATTGGACGAAGTGCAACGTAAAATTATGCAGTTGGAAATAGAACGTGAAGCCATAAAGCGAGAAAATGACAAAGAAAAGGAGTCTATTCTATCGAAAGAAATAGCCGATCTGACTGAAAAACGCAATTCACTCAAAGCCAAATGGCAAAATGAAAAGACGATTATTCAAGGAATAAGAGCCGAAAAAGAGAATATTGAAAAATACAAACTGGAAGCAGATCAGGCCGAAAGAGCTGGTGATTATGGAAAAGTAGCTGAATTACGCTATGGCAAAAGTAAAGAAAGCGAAGAAAATCTGGTGAAGTTCGAAACTCAAATCAGGGAATTGCAGTCAGGAAGCAGTGTAATGCTGAAAGAGGAAGTAACCAGTGAAGATATTGCCGAAATCGTAGCGAAGTGGACTGGCATTCCACTTACAAAAATGCTGCAGGGAGAAAGGGAAAAATTGTTGCACTTGGAAGAAGAGTTGAGCAAACGCATTGCGGGGCAAGATGAGGCGATTCAGGCCATTTCCGATGCAGTTCGCAGAAGCAGGGCCGGATTGCAAGACCCTAAAAAACCAATTGGGTCGTTTATTTTTCTTGGTACTACAGGTGTGGGAAAGACGGAATTAGCCAAAGCTTTGGCAGATTATTTGTTCAACGATGAAAATTCGATGGTGCGAATCGACATGAGCGAATTTCAGGAAGCCCATGCAGTGAGCCGATTAATTGGTGCACCTCCGGGCTATATTGGCTATGATGAAGGCGGACAACTGACTGAAGCTGTGCGTAGAAAACCATATTCAGTAGTACTTTTAGATGAAATTGAAAAAGCCCATCCTGATGTTTTCAATATTTTATTGCAGGTTTTGGATGATGGACGATTGACTGACAACAAAGGCCGAGTTGCGAATTTCAAGAACACCATTATTATAATGACTTCGAATTCTGGAGCACATATTATTCAAGAGCGATTTGAAGGCTTCGATCAAAAAGATGTTTTTGAGCAACTGGATGTGATTGATGATACCAAAAACGAGGTAATGCAATTGATGCGACACACAATCAGGCCTGAGTTTTTAAATCGGATAGATGAAATAATCATGTTCCGCCCATTGACAAAGCGCGAAATTGGCAAGATTGTAAATATTCAGTTTATGCATGTGCAAAAACTGTTGGCAGAAAATAGCATTACGCTTCAGGCCACACCAGAAGTATTAGATTTTATAGGCGAAGAAGGCTACGACCCACAATTTGGAGCGAGACCGCTGAAACGCGTAATTCAAAAGCTGGTGATGAATGAGCTTTCAAAGCAAATTTTATCAGGCAAAGTAAAAAAAGACGATGTGATTTTAGCTACTTTGGTAAATAACAAAATTGAGTTTGTGAATGGATAGTCTACAGCTTCGATTGAAATGAATTAGAAAACCATGGTTTCTTAAATGAAATCATGGTTTTTTTTGTTAATTTAATCTTTCATAGAATTCAATATACCCACTTATATGAGTGATGCAATAAAATTATTTGAAAGCAAACAGGTAAGAACCTACTGGGACGAAAAAGAAGAGCAGTGGTATTTTTCAATTATTGATGTAATTGAAATTTTAACTAACAGCTCCAATCCTAGAGATTATTGGTTTAAGATGAAAATAAGGGTGAAAACTGAAGATGGCCTTGAACTGTCGACAAATTGTTGACAGTTGAAATTAAAAGCAGCTGATGGAAAAATGCGAGAAACAGATGTTGCAAACACTCAAACAATGCTACGCCTCATTCAATCCATACCATCGCCTAAAGCCGAACCATTCAAACAGTGGCTGGCAAAAGTAGGCTATGAGCGAATGCAGGAAATGGCCAATCCCGAACAAAGTATTGAACGAGCCAGAGAAAATTGGCAAAAACTCGGCCGCAGCCAAAAGTGGATTCAGCAGCGGATGACAGGGCAAGAAACCGAAACAAACTCACAGACTATTGGAAAGAGAGCGGTGTGGAAAAATCGGATGAATTTGCCTTTCTGACCAATATTATTCATGAAGAATGGACTGGGCTTACAGTGAAAAAGCACAAAGATTTGAAGAATTTGAAAAGTCAAAATCTGAGAGATCACATGAGTGAAGCCGAACTTATTTTCACAGCACTTACCGAATTGAGTGCAAGGCAAATTGCCGAAACAGAACAAGCCACAGGTGTATCTGAAAATGCCAGTGCTGGAAAGAAAGGAGGCAAAATAGCCAAGGATGCTCGTTTAAAACTGGAGGCTCAAACAGGCAAAAAAGTAGTAACAGGTGAAAATTTTCTACCCCCTGCAAAGGAAACTGGGAAGGTGGATTTAAAAAGGGAGGTAAGTACTTTTCAAACTCGTTCCTGTCTCTTTATGAAGTTGGGCTAATAAATATTTTGTCATTTTCAAGTCAACTCATCCTTTTAGTAACTATGGTTAATAGCAGCAATTCAAGCTTATTAGATATAAGAAGATTTGCAAAAAATTCCAATTCCAACTGAGCTAATCTCCTATTGTTATTTATTCTCGATGCTATGGCTCTTATTTATAGAGCTCATTTTGCCTTTGCCCAAAATCCGCGTATAAACTCTAAAGGAATGAATACAGGGGCTTCGTTTGGCTTTGCTAATACGTTGCTGGAAATCATTACCAAAGAAAAACCTACGCATTTGGCTGTAGCATTCGATACGCAAGCCCCTACCTTTCGCCACGAAAGTTTCGAGGCCTACAAAGCCCACAGGCAAGCTCAGCCGGAAGACATTTCCATCAATATTCCATTTATCAAGCAATTTATAAGGGCGTTTCAGATTCCGATTTTGGAAATGGATGGTTTCGAGGCCGATGATGTAGTGGGCACTGTGGCATGCAAACTTGGTTCGCCCGATTTCAAAATCTATATGATGACTTCTGATAAAGATTATTGCCAGTTGGTGAATGAAAATGTGTTTGTATACCGACCTGCATTTATGGGCAAAGGGCCAGAAGTATATGATGTAGCCAAGGTACTTGAAAAATTCCAAATCAAATATGTAGATCAGGTAAGAGATATATTGGGCTTGCAGGGCGATAGTGTCGATAACATTCCAGGAATTCCAGGAATTGGCGAAAAGACAGCGGTAAAACTGATAGCTGAATTTGAAACTATTGAAAACCTGATAGTAAATGCAGATAAACTTGCAGGTAAACTAAAAGAAAATGTAGTGAATTTCGCTGCTCAGGGCTTGCAATCGAAGGAATTGGCTACCATTCATTGTGAAGTTCCAATAGATTTCGATGCTGATTTTTTGATTTACAAAGGTATTGACAAAGAGAAGTTGGCACCATTGCTTGATGTATTGGAGTTTAGGCAAATGAAAACCAAATTGATTGGCGGAAGCGATGGTGATTTAAAAGAAGGGAATGTATTGCCCCAGAGAAAAGACCAAAAATCGAAAAGTAAAGATGCCTCTCAAATGGGCTTGTTTGATGCTCCTATTTCTGAAAGTATTAAAATCGGTGAACTTATAGTTGAAAGCGATGTGAATGTAATTGAAAATCCTTTATCAGACAATTTAAAAGACACGATTGATAATACCATTCACGATTATCATTTGATAGATACGGCTGAGGGCATTGCCCAACTTATTTATTATCTCGAAAAGCAAACAGAATTTTGCTTCGATACCGAAACTACCAGCACAGATGCCGTGAGTGCAGAGCTGGTAGGCTTGTCATTTTCTTATTATCAAAAAGAAGCATTTTACATTCCTGCTCCTGCCGATTTTGAAGGAGGAAAGGCAATTGCTCAACTATTCAAATCGGTATTGGAAAATGAAAACATCATCAAAATAGGGCACAACCTGAAATATGATATTTTGGTATTGAAGAAATATGACATCGAAGTGCGAGGGCAGCTATTTGATACCATGCTCGCCCACTATCTGATAGATGCCGATACCCGACACGGAATGGATTTATTATCAAGCACTTACCTTAATTATCAGCCTGTTTCTATTACTACTTTGATTGGTAAAAAAGGAGCGGAGCAAGGAAACATGCGAGATGCTGATGTGGCAAAAGTAGCTGAATATGCAGGAGAAGATGCTGATGTGACCTTACAATTGAAGCAAAAGTTTGCTCCTATTCTTAGAGAAAACAAGCTTGAGCCTTTGTTTACCAATATTGAAAATCCATTGGCTTATGTGCTTGCCGATATGGAAAATAGCGGAGTGAAAATAGATGTAAATTTCTTAAACGATTATTCCAAAATACTCGAAAAAGAGGTAATAGAAGTAGAACAAAAAGTGTATGAACTGGCAGGTGAGAAATTTAATCTCGGTTCGCCTAAGCAGTTGGGCATAATACTTTTTGAAAAATTGAAACTGGAAGACAAACCCAAAAAGACCGAAACGGGCCAATATGCCACAGGCGAAGAAATACTTTCCAAATTGGCAATAGACAATGATATTGCGGCCCGAATACTTGAATATCGTGAATATCAAAAATTGAAATCGACCTATGTAGATGCCTTGCCGATGATGATAAATGCAAAAACAGGCTTGGTACATACTTCGTATAATCAGGCGATTGCAGCTACAGGAAGGCTAAGCAGCACTGATCCAAATTTGCAAAATATCCCTATCAGAACCGATAGAGGCAAGGAAATTAGAAAAGCATTCATTCCCAGAGATGCAAATTCACTTATATTTTCTGCCGATTATTCACAAATTGAGCTTCGTATAATGGCTGCATTCAGCAAAGATGAAAGCATGATTACAGCCTTTAAAAACGGCATTGACATTCACTCCACCACTGCAAGCAAAGTATTTAAAGTTGGGCTTGATAAAGTAAACTCAGACATGAGACGCAAAGCCAAAATGGTGAATTTCGGAATTATTTACGGGATATCGGCTTTCGGATTGGCTCAACGATTGTCGATACCACGCAAAGAAGCTGCTGATATAATAGACGCGTATTGGCAAGAGTTTCCTGCCATCAAGCTTTATATGGACAAAGTAATTGGCGAAGCACGTGAGCGAGAATACGTGACTACCATTACTGGCAGAAGAAGGTATTTGAGAGATATAAATTCTAGAAACCAAACCATACGAGGCTATGCGGAGCGAAACGCTATCAACGCTCCAATACAAGGCTCGGCTGCCGACATTATCAAAAAAGCAATGATAGATATTCATCGATGGATGAAGAAAGAAAAAGTCCGCTCAAAGATGGTGCTGCAAGTGCATGATGAGTTGGTATTTGATATGTATAAAGACGAACTGGAGCAATTAAAACCACAGATAGAAAGCTTTATGAAATATGCGATACCGCTAGAAGTGCCGATGGAAATAGGGATGGGATCGGGTATGAATTGGCTAGAAGCACATTAGAATGCCCTATCCCCTTAGTATTAAAATGGAAAAAATGGAAAAGTGTGCTATTTCAAACGCTTTGAAATCTTTTTATAAGAAACTACTAGAATCAAAATGCCAGCTAGTGAAAGCAAATAGCTGTTTTGATTAATGGGAATGCACAGCTGCGAATCAGGGTCGTAGCTATCGCAAAATTCATCGCAAATATCAGTACATTCCTCACCTGGCAAATCTTCAGAATATACAGGTAAACACGCTAAAAAACACACCAAAATGATGCTGAGTATGGTTTTGTACATAAGGCTAGTCGGTAATAATCAATTTTTTATTCAAAATTCTCATTGGAGAGCCATATACAATTAAGAAAACTCCACTAGAAATTGTACTTGGCAATTGAATAGTAAATGTTTGG
Organism: uncultured Bifidobacteriaceae bacterium; assembly: GCA_964565665.1. Classification (GTDB taxonomy): domain Bacteria; phylum Bacteroidota; class Bacteroidia; order Cytophagales; family UBA9547; genus CAZMFZ01. The sequence goes on from CAZMFZ010000041.1 coordinate 7,483, forward strand.
CTTAGGTCTGTTTTTATTAACTTATGATAGACAAGCTTGCCAATGCCATCATAAATTTGAATCGTGGCTGGGTGTATTGATGCTGATGATGAAACAGTTAAATCTTGTAACTTATGCAAAGGGTTGGGATGCACTTCAAATTTGAAGTCAGATATTTCATCGTTTGTATTTGTTGAAGATGAATCCGTAAGCTTAAATTTCTGATTTACAGCTATATACCTATCTATTAAGCCATTGCCCGACAATGTAATTATACCTATTTTAAGTGCTTTAGAATTATTGGCAATCAAAGCTTTTATGGAAATTGCATTTGCATTTTGCGAGGTAATTTCAAACCAATCTGTACTACTTTTTGCTATCCAATCGGCATTTGATTCTAATTGTAAAACTCCATTACTTCCCACAGAATCGGACAACACAATTATACTATCTGCATTCAAATAGGCGGCATTTGAAAATACCAGAGCAAATCTGTTTCTATCTTTACTGCCTACAATGGTTGTTACTGAAAAATCATATTGGGCATTTAATTTCAGGTCAATTAGCTGATTATCAAACTGATCTAATAAAAATATATTAGTAGCATTATCAATAGTTTCTGATTGGCTAAAGTGCAAACTATTGCTTCCTAACGGCATTGAAACATCTAGAAAAACGGTATCTGACCCTGCTTTTATTATAGGAGGTAATGAATTGATAGACAATCGTTTATCTTTGTTATTAGAATAGGAAGCGATACTTACAGATGCGCCTCCTGCTTGAGCATCAAGTTTTTCGGCATCAAAATTGCCGTCAAAATTGGGGGTGGCATCTGGTTTGAATCTGATAATAGTCTCGTTTGCATCATTTCCCGATAGCAAAGCAATTCTCAATATTGATTGACTTTCCGTTCGCCAAATAGCCCCTGTTGTGGTGCTAACTTTGGCAAACTCGGCTACTGATAATGACGCTCCAGTGGCCGTGCTTCTCACCCAAAATGCTTGAGATGAAGGGATAACTCCATTCCAGGCACCGGTACCAGCCAGCACTCCTACGCCATCAATATAGGTGTTGTATCCTGCGGCAGTTGAGTTCCATATATAAATTGCACCGTTTACGTTTGTTCTAGTAGGCCAAGCGTTGGCATCTTGCAAGTCGCCAGAAATTTCAGATGGGTATGGATTACCTAGCAAATTCCAACCTGTATTGGTGAGGGCATTGTTGTAAATAATATTGAATGGAATTGTACCTGAGGTGATTGTTCCCACGGATGAAATAGTTTTGGCTACTACCGAACCGAAGCCATAAGAAGCAGTTCCATCACGTACGAAAGCTCGATAGCCCGTACCTACGCTTAATAAATCGGTATTTACACCCCCAACTGAAGGTGTGGCTAAAAATGTGCCGTTGCTGGCATTGTACCTAAATAAAGATGAACCAGCCGTATTGAATACACCTGTGACAGTACTGACGCTCTTTCCAATAAAATTTCCAGTAATGTAAATGCCTGTTAATGAGGAACTTCCTTGCCAATTTGTAATTGCATTGCCTACTAAAGGTGAAGTTATTTGGTAAATCATATTAGGCGATGTGGCTTTTCCTGGCAAATATCTTTGCAAAATCACATTGCCATTCACGACAGCACCAGTAAGTATTCGACCGATACGAGCCGTACCCAAATTGTTTGATACCAAAGTGAGATTTCCGTTGGCATTAAAAACTGCCCCATTGCTTAAGCTTATTGTGTTTATCAGCCTTTGGCTGCTTGCAAGATTCGCGATTGTGTTTGCATCTAAATTCAAGTTATAAAAATCAGCAATCGCTGTACCTGAGATGGTTTGGTTTGTACCTGTGAGCGAAACTGTGCCGCTGTTATTGTTGAAAATGCCTGTAGATAAATTGTTTGTAATATTGCCTTCAACCCTCAGCACGTTGGCAGGGGCTGTAATAGTAGTAACGCCCGAAAAAATTAAATTTTGGTAACGATGGGGATTTGAACCTCCTGTAGTTGGCCCTTGGCGAATAGAAGTGGAAGCATTTGTGCCATATATTTCAATTGTGGTATTTGGCGATAGCGTATATAAATCTCCCATTGGTGGCACTGTTCCGCTTCCAGATGTTCTTAGTAAGCTGCTACCAGTCATGGTTAATGTTCTAAAATTACCCCCAACATCAAAACTTTGAATATCTAAAATTGCATTGCCTGCAATGCCAATACCTGTAAAACTGTTTGGAGCAGAAGTTACACTTGCAACTGTATTTGCTGTAAATAGCAATGTAGCATAATCTCTAGAGCCTCTCAAAGTTTGAGAGCCATTGCCGTAAAGTTCTATTGTGCCAGCAGTATTGGAATAAGTACCTGAAAGTTCAGGTAATGTGGTTCCTGTTTTGGCTAAACGTAATAGACCACCAGTCATGGTCATGTTTGCTGCCGAACTATTAAGAGTATTTGTGCCCGCATCCAATGTGCCTGAGGAAATCGCAAGGCCACCATTTGAACCAGAACCAACAGAAACTGCGCTATTCAAATTCAAAGTTCCACTACCAGAAATGCTTAGCAAGTAAAAATTTTCACCACCAGTTACTGTTAAATTTTGAATTCCACTTCCATCCCAATTTACAATAGATGTACCTTCAGATAAATTCACTTGGTTTGTACTATACCAATCGCCACCAAAAGTAAAAATGTTGTTTCCTAAAGTTAGAGGGCCTGCACCTGTGATGGAAACATTTCTGAAAACACTGATATTGCCTGCGGGAGTTTTGGCAGAACTTGAACTGAATAGAATATTTTGGTAAGGCACTTGATTAGTAACAGTTTGAGTGCCTCCGTTGTATTCGATAACTGAATTGGCGCCTAATATGATATCAGAATTTGAAAAACCTTGGAAATTTGAAGAAGAACCATCGGAAAAACCATTTGCATCTTCAGCTTGTATTGTGCCTGCTATCGAAACTACACCAGAGCCACTTTTATTTATATTTCTTGCATTTGGTAATGAAAAAATAGAACCGCTTGTAACAGAAAGTACCCCTGTTAAACCAGGAGCTTGAACATCACTATCCAAAGTCACTATACCTGTTGTATTTGAAATTACAATATTTCTTGTCCCATTCACCTGTGTGCTCGTTCCCGCAAAGCCTGTACTTTGAGTTCCTATTCCGTTAAAAATATAATTAGCTTCGTCATCAAACAACTCATTTGATGAACTACTCATTTGAATGGAACCAGTTGATGCGCTAAAACCCGTAACACCGTTTGCATTGGCTGTGATTAGAGTAGCATTGTTGGCTAAAGCAAACGTAGAACTGCCTGAAACTACAAAAGTGCTACAATCAATTGAGCCATTTACAGTAAATGTATTAGAGGATGCATTTCCAGTTATGGTTTTGCTTGATGATAAGGTGACAGCCGTTCCCGAATTGGCAACTATGCCATTGGTATGTATATTTAAAATCCCTGTTCCACCTATGGTAGCTGTACTACCTGAAATAATGAATTGACCACATCCACTAGCTTGGGTGACGTTTCCTGTGCCAATGATGCCATTTCTAAAAGTTTTTGTACCATTATTTTGAAAAATTATATTTGAATTTGCTTCATAAATGCCATTGAAAACTGTAGCTGTACCTGCACCAACTGGAGAACCTGGAGTTTGAGAATTTCTAAAAATTGGAATATCATTTATATTAGATGTTGCAAAATAAGTGATTGAACTGCTATTGTAAGTACTGATACTATTCCAATCGAAAATCCCACCATTTAAATATACTATTTTGGTGTTTGATGATGTTCCAGCTAAAATGGTTGAAACGCCACTTCCTGCACCAGAAGTATATCGTAAAATTCCATTTCTATTGACAAGGAGCGTACCTGTGAAAATAATAGTAGGAATATCCGTGCCTGCCATTTCCAAAACGCCACCTGTGGCGATTGTCAAATCATCACCACTTCCATCAGCAATAGTGATAACATTCGTGCTTGAATTCCAAACCAGGCTACCCAGAACTGTGGTTTGGTCCAAATTAGTCACCCCTGATATTGTTACGATATCTCCACTTTGAATTACGATATTATTTGCTGTGCTACTTGGCACAAGTGTTGCATTTATCCATGCACTATTATCAATGGAAGATTCCCATGTTGAAATTGCACTCCAATCACCTGTTTGTCTAGAACGAAAATAATCAGAAGAGGAAGTTACTGTTGCTGGTGTAGCAGTCGTTTCTACTCCGCTGCTCCAATTTGATCCTTTTCTTGTGAATAGTTTGAAATAATATAAAGTGCCGTTGGTGAGATTGGTAATGGTTTGTGGGCTTGAACTTCCATTGTAAACTACTTTGCCACCACTTGGAAAATTAGGATTAAACACATCTGCAAAACTTCTTGAATTACTTGTATAAGTGCCTGTTGGTGTTCCACCTATGCTCGAAGTGTGGGCAACTATAATCATTTCATCGTTGCAGCTTCCATTTGTCCAAGTTACAATTGATTGCGTATTGCCTGCACTAGCAGAAACACCTGTAGGATTGTCTGGAGTAGAACAAACAGCTGCTAAAGTTACACCCGTCCCCGTCAATATTCCCGTAGTATTGTAGCAAGTGCCAGTATTGGTATATGTATAGATATTAAAGAAATATGCTGTGGAAGAATTTAAACCTGTAACACTCAAACTATTGCCTGTTCCTGTGTAAACCACAAAGTTGCCATTGGTCAAATTTGAACCACTGCCATATATACTATTAGGTGAATAACCTGTGCCACTTGATGGATTTGCATTTACGCCACTTACAGAACGAGCCACTACAATTACACCATCTGCACCACTTACTGGGTTTGTCCAAGCAATATTTATGCTATTGGCAGATACGGTGGTGTTAAAGCCTGTGGCTGAGACGGTTGGGGGGGTGCAAGAGGCTGTA
>CAZMFZ010000041.1:12484-26246 GCA_964565665.1 uncultured Bifidobacteriaceae bacterium
TTGCCACCTGCCCCCAACCCTTCTCCACTCCAATTAGCATACACCAAAAAATTAGCCCTACAAAAAATCGGGCCGGTTGCTGAAAAAGTGTTTTAGAAATTGCTTTGGGTATAGCTTGCCTAGTTGCAAATAGGTTTGATGCGGGTGACATAGGGGTTTGGTGTTTTAAGAATTTATCTTCCCAAAAAGAATTTTTCTAATTTCAACTTTTTGGAAATAATTGTACTTTATCGTGTGTCAACTTAAATTTTAAAAACGCATAATCCCCACAAAGCTAGGGAGTTAAATTCGATTTAGAACCACAACTATTGTTAAGGAAATATGAAGTTTTGGTGAGCTAGAAGTTTTTTTCCCAGTAAAAAGTGTGAGTTATGGATAAACTAAAGTTCAAACCAAAAAATATGAATATTAAATGCAGGGTACTTAAAAAGCAATATCTTTAATTTTAGTTCTACAGATATTTCTTTTGTTAATCAGTTCATTATCAGGAGTTTTCGATAGTTTTATGGCCTTGTTAAAGTCGGGTAATGCACGAGAATACCTTTCCAGTTTCAAATTAATATCTCCACGCAAAATATAAGCTTCGGTATAATCTTCTTGAAACTCAATAGCCATATTAAGTTGAATGAGAGCTTTGGGGTAATCTTCGGTTTCGTAAAGCGAAATGGCTGTGGTATAATGGTCTTTTGCGGCAATTTTATTCATCATAAAGCCGAAAAGCAAAGCTCCAGTAGCGATAATCACAAATAAAGTAAGTGCTAAAATATAGCTGTCTGAAGCTCTTTCTTTTTTTCGGGGAATGGCTTCTTCATAATATTTACCTTGATTTGAATAATCGCCTGCTGACGTGTTTGAAGCCGCTCCGCTGTATTTGTTGAAGCTTTTAGCATTTGCTTGTGTTGAAAAATGGGGTGAGTTTGGTGTTTGATTCGGTGTTTGTCTGGGGGTTTCTGTAGGTTGGGTTCTATATTGGGCTTGTTGGGCATATAGCTTTTGGTTGTATGCCCAACGCTTATTTCCATCGCTTAGGGTTTGGTAGGCTTCATTTATTTTTTTAAATGCTTCTTCAGATTGTGGGTTGTTTGGGTTTTTGTCAGGATGATGTTTGAGGGCAAGTCTCTTGAAAGCAGATTTTATTTCAGCCTGTTTTGCCTCTTTGGCTATGCCCAATATTTCATAATAAGTAGTCAAGGCAGAAAATTTAGATATAGATACATTTTAGGCGAAATCGTAGTTAAAATTAATCAAAAGCTTATTTCAATACTTTTTATTAACCTCACCCCTCCCCTTATTTCTGCTCCGATTCCGCAGAATTACAGAGAGGGTGACTAAGGAAAAACTAAATAGCAGTGAATTATATCCATTAATCGTATCTTAAGAGAAGAGAGTGTTTCTTTCATTGTAATGAACTGTAAAATCTAAATCGTTTTCCTGGAAGTGCAGTTACCAAGCCTTCAAATTCGAGACTCAAGAGTATAGATGCCAATGAATTTTGCGAAATATTGGTTTTCCAGGCCAATTCATCTATTGCCATCTCACTTTCCTGCATCAATTTCTCTATTACCATACGCTCATCTGCTGTGAAAGCGTTCAAATCAAAGTCTACTGTTTTATTTTCCCCATCCAAAGTATCTTTCTTGGTGTTCTTTTTAACATCCCAATTTAGGGCTTCAATCACATCATTGGCTTGGGTATAAATCTGGGCTTTGTGCTTCTTTATCAGGTAGTTGCAACCTGCTGAATATTTTTGATTAAGGGTTCCCGGCACTGCAAACACATCTTTATTATAGTCATTAGCCATATTGGCGGTAATTAATGCTCCTCCTTTATCGGCAGCCTCTACTACTATTACTGCATCGGCAAGCCCAGCAATTATCCGATTACGTGCTGGGAACATAGTTTTGAGCGGCACAGTCCCAAATCTGTTTTCAGATAGTAAACCGCCACGCTCTTGCATTTGTTTAGCTACTTCTTTATGAGATGTGGGATACACCGTTTCCAATCCATTTGCCATTACCCCAATGGTTTCCAGCCCAAGTTTCAGGCTTGCTTTGTGAGCCAATATATCTATACCATACGCCAATCCACTCACAATAAGCGGCTTGTAGGGTAGTAATCCTTCTAATATTTCTTGTGTTATTTTCGCTCCATATTCAGTGGCCCTTCTAGTGCCAACTATACCGATTGTTTTTTGGGTATTTAGGGAACTTACTCCTTTATAATACAAAAGTGCAGGTGCATCGGGAATGTTTTTTAGCCTTTCGGGATAATTGGCATCTGAATAAAATATTAACTCTGTGTGAAGCTTTTGAGCAGTTTCTATTTCAATCAAGGCTTCATTTATGTACTTTTCTCTGGGTTCAGAAAGGGCTTGAAATAATATTTTACTTCTAATGTTAAATTGCTCAACCCATTGAACAGCAGATAGTTGCAATACATTTTCTGCACTTCCCGTCTTTTCTACCAGCCGCTTTACCATTAAATTGCTAATGCCTGGCAGCAATGCTAAGGCTACTTCAAATTTCTTGTTTTCCAAATCGATGGGTTACTTAACGAAAGTCAAAAGTGATAAATCTTTCAACAAATCAAAATTATCGCCTATTTTTAGTTCCAAATTTTTTAATATCTGCAATATGAGACCCATCTATACCTCCCTATTATTATTAATCACAATTTACGTCTATTCGCAGGATCTGAAAACTGAAACCGACAGTGCGAAAGTTTATCTACAGAAAAATAAATTTGCAGAGGCCTCGGTGTGGCTCGAAAAAGCGAAGATTACAGCCAAAGCCAATACAAAAGACACCGCTTCCTATGCCGAAGTATTGCGTTTGTTGGCCATTTGCTATGCTCGCACCAATAAATTGCCTGAAGCAGAAGCTACTTTCAAAGAAAATATTGAAGTGTTTGCTTCTATGCCCTCCAAAAAAAACCAGCTGGCTTCATCACTTCTCAATTTTGGGGTATTCTATTATAATCAGAAAAAATTCAAAGAAGCATTACCTGTTATTTTAAGAGCCTATCATGTGAAAGATGAAGTGAGCCATACTATAAATGCAGATGTGCTAATGATTCTCAATAGCCTTGCCAACACGCAATTGAACCTCAAATTGTATGTGGAAGCTGAAGAATCATTTAAAAATTTGGTAAAAGGGCGTTTGGAATTGAATGGTGGCAACAGCCAAGAATACATACAGGCTTGCAATACTTTGGCCAATATGTACAAAACCATTCAGCGAAATGATAGGGCTTTGGAATTGTATCTGGAAATATTGGAAGGAATAAAAGCCAATAAAACTGAAAACAGCAAAGAATATGCCCAAGCTGCTATGAATGTAGCAGGCATGTACAAGGCCGTTTCAAATTTTCCCAAATCAGAACACTATTATCAGCAGTCGCACGATATTTTTCAAAAAGTAGTTGGCGAAAGCCATTTAGAGTACGCAAGTGCATTGATAAACTTAGCTGGTATAATGCGTTTACAAGGCAAATATGCGTTTTCTGAGCCTTTATTCTTCAAATCACAGAATATTTTTAAAGATATTTCCGGTGAAATAAGTGCCGATTATGCCAGTGTGCTTAACAATGTAGCCTTGTTTTATAATGAAACGGGAAAATACGACCAAGCCGAAGCTGCTTATAAATATGCGATTGAAATTAGCCGCCAAACCCTAGGCGAACGCCATCCTGAAACGGCTACTACTTACAGCAATTTAGGTTTGCTTTACAAAAGTATGGGTCGCTACGAACAGGCGGAACCTGTGTTGAAGAAATCGCAGAAAATCAGAAAAGAAATATTAGGAGAAAAGCATCCGGATTATGCCGCTTCGCTTAATAATTTGGCAGGTTTGTATGAAAATATGGGACGATTGAATGAAGCAACCCCACTTTACAAACAATCGCTTATTATTTTGAAAGATGCCATTGGAGTAAAAAATAGTGAATACGCCTCTACACTCAACAATTTGGCAGGTGTATACGAATCGGAACAAAAATATGCAGAAGCGGAGCCTTTGTATCAGGAAGCATTGCTCATTATCAAAGAAATATATGGCGAAAACCATCCTGATTATGCAGTTACGCTCAACAATTTGGCACTTTTGCTTGAGGCATTGGGCAAAAAAGAAGAAGCTGAAAAGCTATATAAGCTAAACATAGAGTTTACCCGACAGGCTTTGGGTGAGAAACATCCCAATTATGCTACTTCTATTAACAACTATGCCATTTTGCTTGAAAATATTGGAAGATATATCGAAGCTGAAAAATATTTTTTGATAGCACTGAGCATCAGAAAGGAGGCCTTGGGTGAAAATCACCCGGCATACACCACCACTTTATACGATTTGGCAAAGCTGTACGCGGCCACCCGAAATTATACCCAAGCCGATCTGTATTGGGATTTGGCTTTGAACAATTATCTATTTCAAGTAGATAAATTTTTCCCTTCTATGAGCGAGCGTGAGAAAGGCAAATTTTACCAAACCATTAGCCCCAAATTTGAACAGTATAATTCATACATTCTATTGCGGAACGCTTCAAATCCAGCTGTTATTAGCAAAATGTACGACTATCAATTGGCTACCAAAGCTTTGTTGTTAAATTCTACCAACAAAGTGAAGCAACGCATATTAAACAGTGGAGATTTTATATTGATAGAAAAATTTAAAAACTGGAACAGCCAAAAAGAATTGCTTTCAAAAGCAGCAGGCATGAGTAAAGCCGAGCAAAAAGCCACTGGAATAGATTATGAGCAGCTCAGTAGCGTGGTAAATGATTTGGAAAAAGAGCTCACAGCTTCATCAGAAATATTCCGCTCTACTTCCGAAACTAAAAAACCTACTTGGGTTGACATTCAGAAAAAGCTAAAACCCGAAGAGGCAGCCATTGAAATTATCAGATTTAACAAATACCGTTTCGATTCATCGGGCATTTATTCGGGTGATTCGGTTTTTTATGCTGCCTTGGTAGTTACGCCCACCACCAAAGGAAATCCTGAATTGGTGGTGATGAAAAACGGTATAGAACTCGAAAAGCAATACCTCAAATACTATCGCAATGCTATAAAAAACAAGTTGGATGATGAATTTGCATACGTTCAATATTGGAGCAAAATCAAAAAAGCGATTCCTAATGCCAAGAAAATATACCTTTCGCCCGATGGTGTTTACAACATGGTAAATCTGAATACCTTGAAAAACATTATGAATAAAAACTATATATATGATGAAATAGATTTAAGAATCGTCACCAACACCAAGGATTTGCTTTCGGCAAGTGTAATCACAAACTCAGACAACAAAATCGCCTTGATGGGAAGCCCCGATTTTGCTATGAACACTAAAAATATAGCCTCGATCGCCAAAGGAATTACCGAAGAGCAAGCAGGATTTATAGAAAGAGCTGGGGCTGGTATGCTGGCTCCATTGCCAGGCACAAAGATAGAAGTAGAAAAAATAGCTGGAATGATGAATACAAGTGCTTGGAACACAGAGGTTTATTTGGAACACAATGCCATTGAAGAAAACCTGAAAAAAGTAGATAATCCAAAAATACTGCACATTGCCACTCACGGATTTTTCGAGCAAGATGCCAGCGATGCAAAAAGGAAAGACAAAAAGGAAAAAGAGGAAGATAAAGTGGAGGAAAACCCCTTGCTCAAGTCAGGATTGATGCTTGCAGGGGCATCGCTTACTTTGTTGAAACGCAAAAATGAAGTAACTAACGTAGAGGTTAACTTAGGTAAAACCAAAGAAGATGGCATCCTCACTGCTTATGAAGCTATGAATTTGAATTTGGATAAAACAGATTTGGTAGTGCTTTCAGCATGTGAAACTGGCTTAGGTGAAGTAAAAAATGGCGAAGGGGTGTACGGATTGCAAAGAGCATTCAATGTGGCTGGAGCCAAAGCCTTAGTAATCAGCCTTTGGACGGTGAACGATGCAGCTACTCAAAAATTGATGACTGCCTTTTACACCGAAATGCTAAAGCCAAATACTACCAAGCGTACGGCTTTCAGAAATGCCCAAGCCGAACTTCGGAAATTATTTCCTGAGCCGTATTTTTGGGGGGCTTTTGTGATGGTAGGGGAATAGGATATAGGTTACTAAGCTCAGCTAATATACCACCACCCAAAAATGCTCTACATCTATTTTTTCAAAGTGAATTTTATTCTCATTCCCTTTCACCGATACCATTTTCATATCAACTGAAATCACAATATCTTCTTTAAAATTAAGCCCTTTTTCACCATTCCATTTATAAGCAGCTTCTTTTATACACCACCGCAATGCTATTTTTTCTGTATCTAAATTGCAATAACTCAACTCTGCTTTGGTGAGAAACTTTTGAGAGATAACATTGAATTTAGATTGGATTTTTTCAGTATCGATGCCAACAGGCTTTTGAGAATGGATGGCACAGACAGCATATTTCTCCGTATGGCTAATAGAAAAATGCCATTCGCTTTCAGGGAAATAAGGTTTCCCGTCTAGAGTTTTATGAATATTTGTATCAGTAATGGTTTGCTGTATGCAAATAGCATCAAGCACCAACCGAGAAGCCAAAAATTCTTTTTTTTTGATTGGATGGTATATTTTCTCTGTTTCGAGCAACATAGAGGCGTTAGCCTGCTTTTCTAAGGCTGTCAAATCTTCTGTTATTGCCCATATTCCAACAAAAATATTTTTATCTGGGCTTAAAATTTTTATTAATGGCACTTCATTGGTATTTTACAACTTTATTCCACAAAGGTAAGCCCCAATTTGAAATGGAAAATAAATTGAACAAGCAGGCACTTGAAAATTATTCAAGACAGGTGGCTAGAAAGCTGTGTTCTGATTTTTTTAACCTCCAAAAACTTAATGTAAGCGGCCCTGAAATACTCAAGTTTTCACCTGTTTCTCAGGTCAATTACTTTATACTTAAAAATATTTTTTTTATCTGGAAAGGTGAAATTGGGCAACTTAAACAAAGCTCGTATTTCAATTACGATGATACAGAGGTGCAAGATGCAATTCAGAATCTGATGAATGTGCTTTCCAACCATATATTTGTGAAGCGTGAAGCCTTTGAAAATTTGCTTTCTTCTTCCATTGAAGAAACTTTGTATTTAGCATTATCACCATATCATTATTTTAAACAGTATTTTTTTACTCCTGAAGTCCAAAAAATTTCGCTTTTCGATTTAAAAGAGAAAGCCAAGTATTTGAAACTCAACCAATTATTCTTCCAGCACTTCATTGAAAAACTCGAGACCTATAAAGTACCAGTGTTTTACACTACCGACATCATGGGTTATTTCCAAGATTCGTATTATAAATCGAGCGATACTTTCGATGATTTTCAGCCCATTGTCGATGCCATTGCACTCACTTTGCCATTTCCGATGGAAAGTATAGTTTCTGATTTAAAAAAGAAAGACGATTATGCACCCACACCGCTGGAAGTGCATCAAAGGCAAATGGCAATTAAAATAGCTACAGAAAACACACTTGGGCAAAATGCAGCTACAATGAAACCCATAAAATTGGGAATAAACCAGCGAATTATGTTCACAAAAGAGCTTTTCCAAGGCAATGGCGAATTGCTGGAACATACCCTCGCTCGCTTAGAAGCAGCAGGAAGCTGGAGCAACGCCAAGCATATGCTTGATTTCAACAAATGGGATAGCGAAAATGAAGTGGTGCAGGAATTGTATGAATTGGTTGAAGCTAAGTTTAGGTGAGCTACTATTAGTTGATTTTTTTAAAAGAATTACTGAGCTATTACACCATTCCTGTTGTAAGCTCTTGACCACAAGCTGAAATTTTCCTTTTGAGCTACAGTAGCATTTTTATTTTGCTTTACTGCATACACCGGGAAATAACTTCCACTATCTGAAATCAAATTTTTGGTGAGTTTTCTACCCGCTCTGTTTATTGAAATAGAAATCATTTGTTTGTCGTGAAGCTTCTGCCAATCTTTTGGGTCTACAAGTTGATTTACACTTATAATTTCATCCTTTTCAGAAAGCTGTTTATCGGCAGGTGAGCTCTGTGCTAAGGCATCAATCGCCCATTTCCCAAATTCTTTTCTTAGTTTCAAACCGAATTTCTGAGCCAAAATATCCTCTGGATGGCTTATGTTGAGCACACAGCCAATGTAATCGAGCGATTTTGCTACTATCCGTTCCAATGGCAGCGTACCAAATATGCAATCATCAAAATATTTTTCTAATGAATCTCCAGCCATTTCCTGGGCAATACTTTTGTAATCATTAATAGTGTAACCTGTAGCTGCCTGCCCGAATCTTTGCCATATCAATTGCATGGCATCATCAAGCGATTTTAGATTTTGGGAGAGTTTTCGTATTTCTAAATCTAAAATCAATGCCACTATTGCACCTTTGTCGTAGATAGATACTTTTCTATTTGGGTGTGTTTTCTGATAACCATCTACCCACAAATCAATTGAAGATTGTACGAGCGACACCGTATGCCTTGCCGAGTTGGAAAAATGCATATTAATGCAATCGTTCAGTTCTTCAAAATAGCTTTGAGTATTCCAAACACCTGATTTTAAGAGTATTAGGTCGCCATAGTAGGTAGTGACACCTTCGGCAACAAAGCCTGTAGGGAAATAATTTTCCTTCGACAAATTGTAAGGCAACATTTCTTTTGGGCGAATTTTACAAATATTCCAGGTATGAAAAAATTCGTGACAAGCCAAGCCCAGCAAACGATTGTAAAAACTAGGAGCATGAAAATCAACATCAGGTCCGAGGGTCATTACGGTAGAATTTCTGTGTTCTACGCCATGGAAATAAGGATACGGAAGTATGAAAATCAAGAAATGGTAGTCTTTTTCGGGAAAACTGCCAAATAAATCAATCTGCAATTGAATAAAATGGGCAAAGTCATGCTCTACTATTTGCCAATTAGGCTCACATTCACCCAAGATTGAAATTGTAATTGGAATTTTGTGAATTTCAAAGGTGTGATTTTGCAGTATTTTTGAGGCAATGATTGGGCTATCTGCCAAGTGCAAATAGCTGTTTGCTACAAGCGTATTTCTACCTGAAAATGGCAAGCCCGAAGCTATTCGATAATGATCAGGCAAATCGATTTCTACTGTATGTACTTCATTTTCAAGCTCTTTTACATACATTAGGCAATTAATAGGGTTGATATAGAATTGAAATTCATCGAGCCACGAACCGCCTGCGTCCATCTGCGAAGCAAAATAGGCATAAGTTACAATGGCAATATTCCTATTTACATTTTTGATTTGCCAAGTATTTCTATTGGTCTTTTCCCAAGCCAAAAGGTTGTTTTTGTCATCTACCGCTCTAAAATTTATAATATTCTTTGCATAGTGCTGCAATTCGTATTTCCCCGGTCTCCATGCCGGAATATGGAGTTCAATTGTTTCTTTTTGTGAAATATTAATCTCAAAACGTATGTAAATAAGCTGTTTATGAGGCGAATGATACGATAATTGGTAGTGCATGGCTTTGGAGCGAAAAATTGATTTGGAAATCACCAAGAATTAATCACGTTCTTTGTGGTAAAATTTGGAATTGCAAAAATGCTTAAAAAATCGGCAAAGCTGTTTGGACTTTTAAAGAACGAGAAAAACGATATTGATGCCATGTTGCTTTATGTGTCGCAGGAAAAGTTTAACAAAAAGCAGAGTGAAAGCCAATGGTCGATAGCACAAATTATAGCGCATATTTATTTGGCAGAAACCCAAACTTTGGAAGCCACACAATGGCGAATGACAAATAAAACGGAATTTCCGAAAGTGGGCATCATGGCTTATTTAAGGGTTTACTCCAGTATTTTGCTTTTCAAGCTAAAGATAAAAATAAAAGCACCTCCATTTGTAACCCCACAAAATGAGCCAATAGACAAATTAACATTATTGGAAAAATGGCAAATAACACGTGCCAATTGGAGCAGTATTGTATATAGTTTTCCTAATAAATTGGAAGACAAAGTAGTTTACAAACACCCAATTTTGGGCTATTTAAGCCTTTGCCTTGCCTTAACCTTCATGTATAGGCATCTGCTTAGACACAAAGGCCAGTTGAAAAAGTTGATTTAAGAATTTTTATCACCGTTGGTTTAAACCAACGGTAATAACTACTTATTCCAAACTAAATCTATACCGCAAAAGCCTGTTTTAGGTCTGCTTTTATATCGTCTATATGCTCTGTACCTACCGATATGCGCAGCATTCCTGAAGTTACACCTGCCGATTGCTGTTCTTGTTCAGTGAGTTGCGAATGCGTGGTGCTGGCTGGGTGAATTATCAAAGTTTTCGAATCGCCCACATTAGCCAAATGGCTTACCAGTTTTAAATTATCAACAAATTTAGTTCCTGTTTCCCTTCCTCCCTTGATTTCGAAACTCAATACAGCTCCAAAACCACGTTTCAAGTATTTCTTAGCAAGTGAATGGTATTTGCTGCTTTCCAAACCTGGATAGTTTACACTTTCCACTTTAGGGTGTTTTTCCAGCCAATTTGCCAATTCTAAGGCATTGCTTACGGCTCTATCTACTCTTAAAGACAAGGTTTCAAGCCCTTGAATCAATTGCCAAGAATTGAACGGACTTATTGCCGGCCCCCAATCTCTTAAGCCTTCTACCCTTGCTCGAATAATGAAAGCAATATTTGCTCCGATAGGGCCGTGAGGGCTGAAAACATCCCAATACACCAAGCCATGATACCCTTCGGATGGCTCGGTAAATTGTGGAAATTTGCCATTGCCCCAGTTGAAATTTCCTCCATCAACAATTACACCCCCGATGCTTGTGCCGTGGCCGCCAATCCATTTGGTGGCAGACTCCACTACAATATTTGCCCCGTGCTCTAGTGGGCGAAATAAATAGCCCCCTGTACCAAAAGTATTATCTACTATTAATGGAATATTGTGCTTTTTGGCTACGGCTGCAATCGCTTCAAAATCAGGGATATTGAAGCCCGGATTGCCGATTGTCTCCAAATAAATAGCCTTTGTTTTATCATCTATCAATTTATCGAAGCTTTCGGGCTTGTCGCCATTGGCAAATCGCACCTCAACTCCAATATTTTTAAACTGCACTTTAAATTGGTTGTAAGTACCGCCATACAAAAATGTGGTAGAAACGATGTTGTCGCCCATTTTCGTGATATTATTGATGGCGATAAACTGTGCCGCTTGTCCCGAAGCAGTAGCCAAAGCCGCTACGCCACCTTCCAAAGCTGCTACTCTTTTCTCAAATACATCGGTAGTGGGGTTCATCAATCGTGTATAGATGTTGCCAAACTCTTTCAGCCCGAAAAGATTTGCTCCGTGTTCGGAATTTTTAAAATTGTAAGAGGTAGTTTGGTATAAAGGTACAGCCCTTGATTGGGTAGTGGGGTCAACTTCCTGGCCTGCATGAAGTTGTAAAGTTTCAAATTTCAAATTGCTCATAATAGGATGTATTTAAATTAGATAATTAAAGAATACAAATTGTGATTGGAATGCAAAAATGAAATATTATTCTGAAATATTAAAATATATTATAAAAATAAAGAATATTATTCTGTTAAATAAAGATTAAAAAAATATTATTCCTAAAGTATAATTTTTGAATTGTGGTTTATAATAATGTGGAGTGTATGCCAGCAAAGAATTTCTATACTTATATACAACATTTCGCTCCTTATTGGAATGCCTATTTATTTACATTCCCATAGAATATTTTTTATTGGTTTCGAATATTGATAATCGGGTGGTGTAAACTCAGACATATATATAACTCTTAATGATGCTAGTTGATTGTCTTTATTTTTTTCATTCCAAATCCGTTTGCTATAATTGCAAAAGTACCCCCGCATAAAGTTATTGCTTGCTAACATATAGTTTTCTCCATATTTTCTCCATCTGTCGTTCTTGTACATCCATACAATGCTTTCTGGCTTCTGATAGGTAAATGTGTCTTTAGGATTTAACAAATTAATTTTTTTATTTTTAGCAGTAATGCCTTCCAAAATATACCATCCATCTTCTTTTAAAACATTGGGTGCAAACATTCCCCAACTTTGATCAAGTCTAAGTCCATAACCGATAAATTTTAGGTTGTCAGATAATTTGCTGTTCACAAAAGACAAATTGCTAAAGTTCCAGTCAAATACAAAAACGATTAAAAATATTAATATGGCAGACTTTGTGTACTCAATTGCGTTTGGCAATGCATAATCTGGGCTGCGCCATTTTATCATTTTATTTACAAATTCGGCAATAGCAAGAAAAGCTTGCATGATTGACTGGCGAATTCTGCTAGTACTGGAATCAAATTTATTCATAATAAAAGTAGGTAACATACCTAATGCGGTACTTACACCTATGGCAGGGAAAAAACCTATGAAAAGGGTGGAGAAATTCACACAATGAAAAATAATGATAGCAAACACAGCCAGTGCTCTGAAAAATGAATGTTTAGTTGGAATAAAAAATAGACAAGGAATTAGCAATTCAAAAAAATATGCACCCCTAGTCAAATAGTTTAAAACTAAGGGATAGTGATAAATAAGTTTGGTGATTGGGTAGGCGATTTGGTCTAAACTATAGGTATAATATAAAGCCGTAAAGTCGCTATTCCATTCGCTTCCTTTTAATAAAGCAGAGCCTGTGTAGATATAACAAATTTGAAGAAGATAAGCAAAAAGGGCTACAGTTTGGATAGAAGATGATAATGCTACAGAGTCATTTTTAAGTTTGTCGCAAGAGTATCTATTTCCCCAAGGGATAAAAATGGCCCAAAACAATACCAATCGCAATAAATCGTCACCACCTTGTAAAATTAAAATGTTGCGATTGTGTATTGAAAGCAACATCAACCACGATAAAAAAGTGAATAATTGTGTACGATAGCCAATCAACATCATAAATGCAAAAAAGAATGCTATAGCCATTAAAACACATTCAACTTGCCATAGACCGCTAATGGCATGAAAGGAGATAAAATACGGATTCCAAGCGTGTTCAAAAATCATAATTAGTGGTGCTACTCCTGAGTTGGAATAGAAAGCTTCTACATCAGTAAGCCTCACACAAAGGTCAAGAATCACAACTAGAGCAACACTAATTCGCATAATTGCTAATGCTCGCAAGTCGAAGTATAAATATTTCATTGGCCAAGTTTTAGTAAATTAAAAAAGCCATTCCTTTTGGAAATGGCTTTTTCAAGGCATTAAATTATGATATTATAATCCTGTTGTGCCTCCGGTAGATGATCCGCCAGTGGAAGAAGAGCCACCAGTAGAAGAAGTACCAGTAGTGGCCCCTGTTGAACTGGTAGTACCAGCAGTTGTACCTGTTGTACCAGTAGTAGAAGTGCTAGAAGAACTAGTCGAGTTTGTAGTACCAGTAGTGCTGGTAGTACCTGTAGTCGAGTTTGTACTTCCAGTTGTCATAGTGGTTGAGGTTGTACTTGTACTTTTCGTTGTAGAACTTGTTCCAGTGCTTGAAGATTTGGTAGTAGAACCTGAAGTGGTTGAACTTGCGTTTTCTTCTAATACGTTAGTTCTTGAAAAGCCTAAAAAGGCTATTGAAGAAACTATGCTAATTCCAATTACAATTTTGTTCATTTTCATTTTTATAAAATTTATAGTTAAACATAAAAAAATGTAAAAAAAACTGTGCCATAGCACTCTTTATCTAGTCACATCATAGTTGGGCATTATAAGCAGATAATTCAAGTGTCATCTTTAATAGCAAGCGTTTTTTACAGCCTTAATTGGCCTCATTAGCTTC
>CAZMFZ010000042.1:0-25157 GCA_964565665.1 uncultured Bifidobacteriaceae bacterium
ATGCTCTACCACATCCGTTCGTTTCGCCAAAAGTTGTTGATTTCCTATTTCCTTTTTGTAGTAGTAATGTTGGCAGTGTGTACTGAGATTTTTTGGTTTAATCATTTGTTTGGCTCGTTGAATTCGCTGGAAAATGACAACAAAAAAATGATGATGCTCAATTTACAAATGTACAAAACAGAGAAATCATTCATTCAAAAAGACCTAACCAATGTGGCTTTTTACGATTCAGGAAAGAGTGATTTGCTAGAGCAACACAGAAGCCATCTCCAAGACAATTTGCAGCTTGTAGAGAGCCTCAAAAACTCGTCTTCTCATACTGGTTTGTATTCCGATACCGAGCTAAATAAGCTTGAGCAGTCGCTTCAAACCTATGAAAGCATGTTTGGAAATACAATAAAACTAGTTCGAAAACGCGGATTTAAAGACCACGGACTAGAAGGCAACATGAGGAAAAAAATACACATTCTCGAACGCAAATTTCCTGAATTTGAGAAAGTATTGATGCTTACCCTTCGAAGGCATGAAAAAGACTACATTATTAGAAACGATATGCTGTATGTTCGCAGGCTGAACTATGTAGCCGATGCTGCTTTGCAAAAAACCTATACTGGGAATCAAATAAGGCAAAAGAAAATAATTAATTTGCTGAAAGCCTATAAATCAGATTTCAATCAACTCGTTTTGCTTGATAAACAAGTTAACAAAGCTTTCGAGTTAAAAGATGGGTATTTTCACAGCCACATTGAAAAAGTAATTATTGTTCTAGTGGAGAAATCTACCGTTTATATTAGAGAGCAATCTGAAATTTTAAACACGCTATTTTTTGCCGTAGTAATCATTTCAATTGTGTTTGCACTTTTACTCAGCTATTTTCTTTCAAAGATTATTACAAAGCCTATTGCCCAACTTACGGAAAATGTAGAACAAGTGATTCAAAGTAATTTTGCCACTGAGATAGATCGCAAAAACATACATAGCAGAGATGAAATTGGCGTGCTTACCAGCAAATTTCATTTTATGATTGTGAAAATAAGAAGCTATATAAGCGAAATTGAAAATAGCAATTCACAATTGGAAGGTCAAAATAATAAGCTGCATTCATTGAATTACGAATTATTAAGTACAAATTCTGTATTGCAGCGCAAAGAAGAGCATATTCAGAAAATGAATACAATTAAGGATAAATTTTTTGCCATTCTTTCACACGATTTACGAGGGCCGCTTACTACCACGAAAGGTTTTTTGAGCATTTTGGCCGACCATCCCGATAGTATGCCCGAAGAATTGAAAAAGGAGACCATTAATAAGCTCAAGAAATCAATCGATTTGCAGCTCGATTTACTTTCAAATTTGCTTGATTGGTCAAGTGCTAAAGCTGATGAAATAAAATTTGCTCCAGAGAATATTAGTATTGGGGTGATGGTAGATAAAAACTTTGAATTGATAGCAGAAAAGGCAAACGCCAAAAATCTGATGCTCATAAATGCTATGGAAGACAATTATGAAGCCTTTGCCGATAAAAATATGGTAGATTTTGTGCTTCGAAACCTCATTTCCAATGCCATAAAGTTCACAGATAATGGAGGTAAAATTACCTTAAATGCCCATAGAAATAAAGAGGAGCTTGAAATATCAATTGCCGATACAGGAATTGGTATTTCAGACAAACAATTTAAATTTTTATTAAAACCGGGCATTCATTTTACTACCTCTGGTACGGCAGATGAAAAAGGTACAGGATTTGGGCTACTGGTTTGCAAAGAATTTGTAGAGAAACACAGCGGGAAGTTAAAAATAAAAAGTAAAGAAGGCGAAGGTACTACAGTAAGCTTCACCATTAAAAACCAGCCGGAAATACATGTGAGCCAGAAATCTGGAAAAAATCGAGCGGGGCTGTCGCTGGTAAACCACAAATTGTTTAGTGCAGGTATGGCTTGACCTTAAAGGAGACTTTTTTTTGTCTCCTTTAAGGTCATTTAATTTCTAAGCGGTTTCCCTGTATTCAGCGTATGTTGAATTCGTTCCAACGTTTTCTTTTCTCCGCAAAGCGATACGAAAGCTTCCCTTTCCAAATCCAATAAATATTGCTCAGAAACTAATTGGGGATAAGATAAATCGCCTCCACACATAATATTGGCAAGCTTTTGAGAAATTTTGGCATCGTGTTCGGAAATATAGCTCCCTCGCAGCATGGAAGAAGCTCCGGCATAAAACATCGCCAATCCGCCTTTGCCCAATACCTTTATATCAGTCCGCTGTACTGGCTGAGAATAGCCTGCATTTGAAAGCTCAATTACCTCTTCTTTAGCTACCGCAATTTGCCTATTTCTATTCACCACTATTTTATCGTGCGACCGGATAATTTTCATTTCGGCAGCTTCATAAGCTGAAGTAGCAACTTTTGCCATGGCAATATTCATATAGTAGTTTTGCAAAATATTATTTTCCATATCTCCTTTTTGAAATGAATCGCTAGCTCTTAGTGTAAATTCTTTGCTGCCACCACCTGCTGGAATCAAACCAACCCCAAATTCTACCAACCCAATATATAATTCTGCATGTGCCACCACTACATCGGCATGAAGTGAAATTTCACA
The DNA here is from genome assembly GCA_964565665.1 of uncultured Bifidobacteriaceae bacterium. GTDB lineage: Bacteria > Bacteroidota > Bacteroidia > Cytophagales > UBA9547 > CAZMFZ01. The sequence continues at coordinate 2,601 of CAZMFZ010000042.1, forward strand.
ACCTCCACCCAAAGCCATATTGTGAGGAGCAACTACTACGGGAATGGCAGAATACCTGGCACGCATCATCGTTTTTTGAAAACTAGAAACCATCATGTTGATTTCGTCCCACTCTTGCTCCATGGCATACATTAGCAATAAAGCCAAGTTGGCACCTGCTGAGAAATTGGCCCCTTCATTGGCTATCACCAAGCCTTTAAAATCTTTTTCTGCCAATTCGATTGATTTATTTATTGCTTCTACCACTTCACTTCCCATAGTGTTCATCTTCGAATGAAACTCAAGATTCACCACGCCATCGCCAATATCGTGAAGTGTTGCGCCTGCATTGCCCCATACTTTATTGGTTTTTCTAGTGCTATTGAGGAATATAAAAGCCTCCGTTCCGGGAATAACCTTGTAAGTCTTGCTTGGAATATCGTAATACAATTTTTTGCCTTCTTCCCACTTATAAAAATGAGTGTTGCCTGAAGCCAGCATTTCATTTACCCATGAGCCTACTTTTTTACCTTGTTGCTCAATGATAGCAAGCCCTTCTTTTATTCCCACAGCTTCCCATATTTCAAACGGCCCAACTTCCCAGCCAAACCCTGCTTTTATGGCATCGTCTATTCTGTATAGTTCATCTGAGATTTCGGGAATGCGATTGCTCACGTAGCTGAATAATCCGCCAAAGGTTAATCTATAAAATTCACCTGCTTTGTCTTGCCCAGCTACCAATATTTTGAATCTGTCTTTTGGCTCTTCAATTGCCTTGGTTTGGTCTAAAGTGGCAAATTTTGTTTTGGATTGAGGCTTATATTCTAAAGTTTTCAAATCCAATGATAAAATCTCTGTTTCCCCTTTTTCGTTCTTGGTTTTTTTGTAGAATCCCTGCCCCGTTTTATCGCCCAGCCATTTATTCTCAATCATTTTTTTGAGATATTCTGGGAGAATGAATAAGTCTTTCGATTCATCGTTGGGTAATCCTGCATTTAGATTGTTAGCCACATTTACCAAAGTATCTAAGCCTACTACATCACCAGTTCTGAAAGTGGCTGATTTTGGTCGTCCAAGTACAGGCCCTGTCAGTTTATCAATTTCTTCTACCGAAAGCCCAAGCTTTTCACTGGTATGTAGTATTTCCATAATACCGTAAATACCCACTCTATTGGCGATAAATGCGGGAGTGTCTTTGCAAAGCACGGTAGTCTTTCCTAAGAACAAATCGCCATAGTGCATGTAGAATTTCACTATTTCTATGTCGGTTTTTGGTGTAGGAATTATTTCAAGCAGCTTCAAATAGCGTGGCGGATTAAAAAAATGGGTACCGCAGAAATGCTTTTGAAAATCTTCGCTTCTGCCTTCTGCCATCAAGTGAATAGGAATACCAGAAGTATTAGAAGACACCAATGTGCCGGGTTTTCGGAATTGTTCTACTTTATCGTAAACTAATTTCTTAATGTTCAGATTTTCTACTACTACTTCAATTACCCAATCTACGTTGGCAATTTTTGGCATGTCATCGTCAAAATTTCCAGTTTTTATTCTTGAAACAAACGAAGGCAAATACAATGCAGCAGGGTTAGCTTTCAACGTGGCATCCAATGCAGCATTCACAATTTTATTTCTAACCTTAGTATTGTCAAGTGTTAGTGATTTGGCTTGCTCTTCTGCTGTAAGTTCTTTAGGCATAATATCTAGCAGCAACACTTCCACACCGATATTTGCAAAGTGGCAAGCGATACGACTGCCCATTACACCCGAACCTAAAACGGCAATTTTTCTGATATTTCTATTCATTTTATAAAGTTGTATATGTTTAATTGACTTGAAATCAAGGAGATAAAAACTTCGTAAAGTTGGTGAAATTCTTCATTCCTTATACTGCAAATCATGTTTATGAGGTTTAGAAATCCAAATATTTTTTATGGTTAAAGTGATACTTTAGGTAAGGTAAGTTTAATACCTTAATGCTAAAATCAAAAACAGTTTTGTCCCGTTTAGCTATTTACATTTAAAATTCAAAAATTATGGATATCAAAATTACCATTCTTCTTGCACTTACAATTGTAATGCTGGCTTATGCCGTATTTACCACATTTAAATTGATTTTGCCTAGGATTAACAAGTCTGTTTAGCCATTTACGATTGAAACCAGCTTTTTTCATATAGTTTTGTAGTCCAATTCAGGTGTTGGTTTACTAAGCTAAAATGATATTAACAGACAGACAAATTTTAGAAGAAATAAAAAAAGGCACAATCGTATTAGACCCTTATGAACCCGAGTGCTTGGGTACTAACTCTTACGATGTGCATTTGGGCAAGTATTTAGGCGTATACAAAGACCATATTCTTGATGCCCGCAAGCACAATCTAATCGATGTTTTTGAAATTCCTGAAGAGGGTATAGTGCTGTCTCCCAGTACGTTGTACTTGGGGGTTACTAAAGAATATACCGAAACTCATGCCCATGTTCCATTTTTAGAAGGCAAATCTAGTGTAGGTCGCTTGGGAATTGATATTCATGCCACTGCAGGCAAAGGCGATGTAGGCTTTTGCAACAAATGGACACTGGAAATATCTGTCCGACAGCCAGTGAGGGTTTATTGTAATATGCCTATTGGGCAATTGATTTACTTTATTGTAAATGGAGAAATTGAAAACTTATACAATACCAAACCAAGTGCCAAATACAATACTCGCTCTGAATACCCCGTAGAAAGCATGATGTGGAAGAATATATTTTGATAGAAACTTCCCGAAAGTTGAAATTTTCGGGAAGTTTTTTTATGTCAAAAAAGCTTTATCACATCGTTGAACACGGCAAAAATCATCAATGCAAATAAAATAGCCATTCCTATTTTTTGGGTTACTTCCAGAAATTTATCTGATGGTTTTCTTCTCGTGATTATCTCGTAAAGAGTAAACATTACGTGACCACCGTCTAGCGCTGGAATTGGCAAAATATTCATAAAAGCCAGCACCATTGACAAAATTCCTGTCAAATTCCAAAAACGAACCCAATCCCAGGTGCCACCAAATTCTTTGGCTATGCCAATGGGGCCACTCAGTGATTTTCTTGCATCTATTTCTCCTGTAAATATTTTTCCAAAAGCTTTTATTTGCACAGAGGTAATGGTAAAAGCTTTCATGGCCCCTTTGCCAATTGAAGTAATGAAGCTATATTTTTCCGTTGAATCTTTCAACAATGATTGTACTTGAAAACCAAGCTTGCCTTCTTTGGAAATTTCTGCTTGCAGTGGAATCTGCTCATTATTTCTATCAATTAATAAAGTTACCGAATCACCTTTTCTATTTTGCAATTCTGCTGTTAGTTCATGGAAGAAATTGATTCTCACAGAATCAACTGCCAATATTTTGTCGTTGGTTTTCAAACCTGCTTTTTCGGCTGGAGTGCCTTCCATTACTTTGCCTACTGCAAATGGCATAATAGGATCAATAAAACTGACTTGATTCTTTTTGTCTGAGAATTTGTCAATGAAATTGCCAGGAATTGGTAAATCTATAATGGTGTCGTTTCTATCAATAGTATAATAGCTTCCATTGCTAAGCAACACTTCAGGGGAGTAGATATCGTTGAAATTGTTGAATGTATTCCCATTGATTTTAATGATTTTATCGCCCGTTTTTAGGCCTATTTCCTGAGCCAAACTGTGGGCAATGATGCCATATTTTACTTCTTTGGCCGGAATAAACCGCTCACCTAAACTATAGGTGAGCAAGATGAAAATCACAATTCCGGTAATTAGATTTACGGTAACACCACCAAGCATTACTATCAATCTTTGCCAAGCCGGTTTGGCACGAAACTCATAGGGCTCAGCAGGTTTTGACAGCAATTCAGTATCGAGCGATTCATCTACCATGCCCGATATTTTCACATATCCACCCAAAGGAAGCCAGCCTATGCCATATTCTGTGCCGCCTTTTTTAATGCTAAATAGTTTCCAACCGCTTACATCGAAGAATAAAAAGAATTTTTCAACTCGCATTCCAAACCATTTTGCAGGAAGAAAATGCCCTAATTCGTGTACCCCTACAAGTATTGATAAGCCCAAAATCAACTGGGCTGCCATGATTATTCCTTCCATTTTAACTTTTAGATAATTCCACAAACCTACACAAATTTCCATTTGAAAAATAGTATACTTTAAACTCATATTGATAGATAATCATAAAGTGCAGAAGCCCTTGATAAACCTAAATTCAAATTTGCTGGAATTAAAATAAATAATTTTCTGTTCTTTAGGTTCGAGAATCAATTCAAAGCCAAACCTTTTTATAATCCCCAAATGAAATTATTATTTACCTACTTAAAAAATTACAAACCGCTCATTTTCTGGGCATTGTTTTTAGCCACCATTAATCAGGTGTTTTCATTGATGGATCCGTTTATTTTCGGGAAAATCATTGACAGATTTGCTAATATTCCCAAAGACTATTCAGAAATAGAATTCATTAAAGGGGTAGGATTGCTGATACTGGCAGCAATGGGCGTTGCAATGGTAAGCCGCATTGCCAAGGCGTTTCAAGATTACGTAACGAGCCTGATTGTGCAAAAAATGGGAGCAGCCATGTACACCGATGGGCTTAAACATTCGCTTCGATTGCCTTACCAAGATTTTGAGGACCAACGCAGTGGCGAAACTTTAAATGTGCTGCAGAAAGTTCGCAGCGATTCCGAAAAGCTTATTACCTCCTTTATCAATGTTTTCTTTTTTGCCATTGTGGGTATTGTTTTCGTGATGGTCTACGCCATTTACACTTTTTGGCCTTTGGTATTTATTTATCTCATTACTTCATTTATTCTTGGTTTCGTCACCAATTATTTGAGCAAGAAAATTAAAACTATTCAGAAGAGTATTGTGAAGGAAACCAATGTTTTAGCAGGGGCTACTACTGAAAGTTTGCGAAATATTGAATTGATAAAAAGTTTAGGGCTAACAAATCAGGAAGTGAGAAGGCTCAATACAACCACAATAAAAATATTGCAGCTTGAATTGAAAAAAGTAAGGAGCATACGCAGCATCAGCTTTGTACAAGGCACAATGGTAAACACTTTGAGACAAACCATTTTGTTCGTTTTGTTATACCTTATATTTAAAGACAGGCTTTCGGTAGGTCAGCTTATGACGTTGCAGTTTTATAGTTTCTTCATTTTCAACCCTTTACAGGAAATGAGCAATGTGATATTGGCTTACCGAGAGGCAGAGGCATCGCTTAATAATTTCGAAAGGATAATGAAAATGCCAGTAGATTTGAAGCCAGAAAGCCCCGTAACTATAGTAGATATAGACAAACTGGCGTTTGAAAAAGTGAGTTTCAAACATAAATCTGCCGCTACACAAGCCCTTGAAAACATAAGCTTCACCGCCCAAAAGGGCGAAACAATAGCATTTGTAGGTCCTTCAGGTTCGGGCAAAACCACTTTAGTAAAACTTTTGGTAGGGCTATACCGCCCTCAAGAAGGAGCTATTTTATTCAACGACAACAATTCCGAACTGATAGATTTTGACGAACTACGCCACCAAATAGGATTTGTAACGCAAGATACACAGTTGTTTTCGGGGAGCATCAAGGAAAATTTGTTGTTCGTAAATCCACGGGCTTCCAACCAACAAATCATTGAGGTATTGAATCAAGCTGCTTGCCAAAGCCTTTTGGAACGCTCTGAAAATGGCATCGATACCGTGATAGGTGAAGGTGGAATGAAAATATCAGGAGGCGAAAAACAGCGTTTATCAATAGCTCGGGCATTGCTCAGAAGCCCCAAATTAATTGTGTTTGATGAAGCCACTTCAGCTTTAGATTCAATAACAGAAGATGAAATAACCCAAACCATTCGCGCTGTAACTTCAGGCAAAAATCACATTACAGTAATGATTGCCCACCGGCTTTCTACTGTAATGCATGCAGACAAAATATTTGTGCTCGAAAAAGGGAAGGTAATTGAAACGGGTAGCCACGGAGCATTGATTGCTGAAAAAGGACTGTATTACGCCATGTGGAGGCAACAAATAGGGGAGAGGTAGGAGGTTTACAACTTCTAAGTTAATTTTTCAGGCAATAGCCCTTCAATTTTTGCAAATAAATCGTCAGGATAGAAGGGCTTGAGCAATACATCATCTATGCCTAGAAGCTTGAAATTGTCGTTGGCAAAGCCATAGTTTTCGGCAGTAAGTGCCAGTACAGGAATTGTTGAATTGATAAGTCTGATTTGTGTTATGGCTTCAAAGCCGCTTATTTGGGGCAATTGTAAATCCATCAATATTATATCATACTGTGTGTCCTTGGCCAATTCTACAGCTGTAATTCCGTCTTCTGCGGTATCTACTTGAGCATTCCATCTTTTTAAAAAGGTTTCGGCTACCAGCAAATTCATCTGATTGTCATCTACCAATAGCACCCTAATTTCATTTAAATTTCGGTTTTTACTTCCAGTATTTTCAATTGATTCCTGAATTTTATTCTCTTCAAATATTTTAAAATTGAGTGTAAAATAAAATTTTGTGCCTTTTCCCAAATTGCTTTCTACAAATATTTCACTACCCAACACTTCTATTAATCGTTTGGTGATTGACAAACCCAAGCCTGAACCTGAAGTAGTATAGTTTCTGCCTGCATAGGAGAGGTTAGTGGCAAAGTTTTCAAACACATATTTGATTTTTTCCTTGGCGATACCAATGCCCGTGTCTGTGATTGAGAAATAGATAGATGCGTACCCATTTTGCACACTTTTTAGCCGAATATCCAAAGTCACTTTGCCTGTTTCGGTAAATTTCAATGCATTTGAAAGCAGGTTGCTTACGATTTGGCTTATTTTTATTTCATCACCAATGAGTGTTTTAGGAATGTTTTTATCAATCTGTACTATAAATTCATTGCCTCTTTCTTGCGATTTCTGATAATAGCTATTGCAAATATTTTCTATCAAATCTCTGATTTGAAATTCATTGGTATAAATATTTATATCGCCCGATTCTATTTTGTTGAAGTCTAAAAGATTGTCGATGAGATGAATAAGACTATCAGTTGAGCTTTTTAAAATAGCAAGTTTGGAAAGTTGTGTTTTTTTTGGAGCTTCTAAAATCAACAAATTGCTCAATCCAAGAATGGCATTCAAAGGAGTACGAATATGGTAACTGATGGTTGAAAGAAAATCTGTTTTCGCAAGGCTCGATTTATCAGACATTTTTTTTGAATCAGCCAACGCTTTTTCTACCCTCCGCCTTTGCCTTATTTCATTTAGTAAAAAATATTCATTTTGGGTACTTATAACCTTTTGCGAATAAATCACAATTATCAACACAAGGCAACTTTCAGAGAATGCCAAAAACTCGGCCCATTTGATGGCTTTTTCAGAATATTTCAATCCAAAATCAAAGCTCACTGAGCTATGCTTGATTACCAAATAACTGGCTATTGCTAAGAAGTAAAAAACAATTATTTTCAAGTAATCGGTAGATTTATATAAAAATAAAGCAACGGTAGAGCTTGCGACCAATATAGTTACGCCCATCTCTTTGATATTTAGTATAAAGCTGATAAACAATATATACCCATGCATCGATAGTAGAAAAACCGCTTTTGAAGTTTCAAATTTTTTATATTTATTGAGCAACAAACAACCGACATTTATACCAGCCCAACTCACATCTGCATAAAAGAGTGCTTCCAACCCAATCATATATAGGTATAAACCAGTGCATACGAGGGTGATTGTTAAAAAAAAGTGAATGATGTTGCTAAGCTTCAAGATTTTAGTCTTCTGCCTATTTAACCTCGACTTTTCAAATCCCAAATTTGATATGTAGTAAAAGGCAGTTTGCAGGTCAGGCAGCAATTGAGATAGGTAGTTTTTCAAAGTATTGCTTTAAATATTTTTAGGCTTATAAAAAAAAGACCATGAATCCATCAGACACATTTAACCAAAACTAAGAATTTAAAATGTGATTATAAACTATCTTAAGCCTTTGCAGATAAGCAATGAAACGGGCACTCAAGATGAGTTTACAAAAAATAGGGATGCTATCGGATTTAGAGAAGCTCCGATTTGGGACTAAGACAATTAAAAAGTATTAGACTAAGGAACTTGAATCCACCCATCTTTTTGATTGCCTTGCACATATTCAAATCCATTAAAGGTAGCAAATACGCCTACTTCGATCCCTGAGCGAAGGGTGTCTTTAGCCACAAGCCGCAAAGTATCGATAGCCTCATCATACAAGGCTGTTGATTTTATTATCCTTCTATTTTTTAGCGAGTGTTCCAAGCTAGTCAGCGATTTGCTTAATACAAAGCCTTGCTTTCCATTAGGTAGTTCCACATGCAACCATTTGTCGCCCCCTCCTATTATGGTACAGAATGTATTTCTATTTAAGAGTATAGATTTTTGCGATTTCAAACCTTGAGAAAAGTGTAAGGCTGTACCTTTTGCAGAAGCACGCATGATGGTATTTATCAATTCTGGGTTTTTAATTTCCAAAGGCAGTGAACTTGCACTTTGAAATACAAAACTGTAAGGATCAATGGCACCTGAGTAATCATAAATACCGAAATGAAGATGGGGCACTGTAGTAGAAGCATTGCCTGTGTTGCCTACAGTTCCAATCACATCGCCAGCATTCACCATTTGGCCTGCGTAAACCATTTGTGTGTCCAAGTGGGCATAATATAAAGTATGCCCACTCATATCGGCTAAATAAACAACCTTTCCTCCTTTGGGGTTAGTTCCTACTCTGCTAATTATTCCAGGCTGGGAAGCTACCACTGAAGTTCCTTTTCTGGAAATAATATCTATTCCTTCGTGTTTTCTTGTGCCTCTGTCGCGGATATCGCCAAATATACTGATGATATCTTTTCCGCTTTTACCTTGCACAGGAAATACAAAAGAAGGTTTGCTTTCAATTGTAATGTGAAATTGGCAGGTGATTAACAACTCAGGTTGAAGCCTAAGCAAATAAGTAGTATTTTTAGTTACATTGTGCTCAATAATTTGCGTTGAATCAGTTAAAACCACGGTTCGAGGAGGATTATCGACCCCAAATACATCTAAAAAAACTTTAGCAGGCAATCGAGAAATAACTTTGGTAGTGATTACCAGCTTTTCACCTTTTTTCGCATTGAAGCGATAACTTACCGCTCTGGTTTTTTCAGAAGGGAAATAAAGTGTTTCTCTAAATGGAATTTTTACCCAGAGTGAATCTTGAAGTGCTTTTTGACCAGATTTTATCCAATTGCGACCTAAAGCACTTGTCTCAAGTCCCGCTCTGCTCAAAGATTCTTGATAGTTTTCGTAAGGGGAAGCTTTCCTGAAAACTTCACTTAATGTATTGCTGATATTCCCGCCTTTACAGTTGAATAAGAAAATGACAATAAAAACGCAATACCTTATATTTATTAATTTGAAGGCAGACATATTTCCTGATGAATTGTATAAAGTGCAATACAGGAAAACCATGCCATATCTTTTGCATTCTAGGGTCTACAGCTATCATTTGAGTTTGGAAAGACGGCTTTAAGAATTCCCCAATTCAAAAAGATAAATAATAATTTGAAATGTGAATATATAACTTGGCAGCTAACTCATTAACTTCGCCAGCTTATTGCTTCTTTGATTTTGATTACTGAAAATAAAAAACGCCACCTTGCCATTCTTGGCTCTACAGGTTCTATAGGTACGCAAGCACTGGATGTGGTTCGAAGCCACAAAGATAAATTTGAAATTGAAGTACTTTCAGCCCAAAGCAATGCTGATCTGTTGATAGCCCAAGCCATTGAATTTCAGCCCAATGTGGTGGTAATTGGCAATGAAAACCTGTACGACAAAGTATTTTCAGCCCTCGACAGCCACCAAATAAAAGTATATAGCGGGGCGAAATCGCTTCTTTCTGTAGTGGAAATGGGCAGCATTGATATGGTACTTACAGCTATGGTGGGTTATGCAGGACTGTTGCCTACTATTCATGCCATAAAAGCGGGCAAAACCATTGCCTTGGCAAATAAAGAAACCATGGTGGTGGCTGGTGAACTCATTACCAAGCTAGCTTACGAAAAGGGAGTTGATATACTGCCTGTCGATTCGGAACATTCGGCTATTTTTCAATGTTTGGTAGGTGAATTTCACAATCCGATTGAGAAAATAATACTGACCGCTTCAGGTGGGCCATTTCGTGGAAAAGAGATTGATTTCTTGAAAACTGTAACCAAAACCCAGGCTTTAAAACATCCCAATTGGACAATGGGAGCAAAGATAACCATCGATTCTGCCACCTTGATGAATAAAGGTTTGGAAGTGATTGAAGCCAAGTGGCTGTTTGCTTTGAAGCCGAATCAGATTGAAGTTATCGTTCATCCGCAATCTATAATTCATTCGATGGTGCAGTTTAAAGATGGATCAATGAAAGCCCAAATGGGGCTGCCCGACATGAAACTGCCCATTCAGTTTGCCATTGGCTATCCTGCAAGACTGCAATCCGATTTTCCTCGTTTTGATTTTGCCAACTATCCCAGTTTAACTTTTGAAAAGCCCGATACGTGTACTTTCAGATGTTTAGATATAGCATATAATGCCATGCAAAAAGGAGGAAATGCTGCTTGTGTAATGAATGCTGCCAATGAAATAGCTGTGCAGGCATTTCTAGAAGATAGAATTAACTTTTTAAGCATCGCTGATGTAGTTGAAAAAACCATGAAATTAAGCAGCTTTGTCGCTAAGCCTACTTTAGATGAATATATAAACAGCGATTTGGAAGCCAGAGCAATTGCGGGTGGGCTGGTGTAACGGCATCAATAATTGTGTATTAGGGGCTTTTGTTGTAACCTGATTTTTATAATTGGCTTCTAAACTTCGTAATGTTTTTTTAGCTTTGAGAAAAAACGGTGAAACACCTGTTAATTTCCATATCAATTTTAATTTTCTCAACTTGTAAACATAATAGCGAGCCAACCCCATTACAATTGATCCGACTAAAGTCAAGATGATACTGATTGGAAAGAAGATAAAACCTGGGACGAAAAATAATTCCAATTATTTGATTTCAGTGATTCTTTAGATTATTCTGAAGCGGACAAATCAAATAATATAAGAACTTATTTTTATCCAAATCCAATAGAATGAATCGGAATTTTTGGTTTCTCAATATCCAATCAAACTGTACTAAAATATGTTCTTGTAGACCAAAGTCTTAATATTCTCAAAAAAGAGGCTTTGTTAATAAAACTAAACCCTATAGAAATAGATACCACTCAAATTGATGTTCCTGTTGTTTCTTTTGAAAATGATTCAAGTACTGCAACACAAGTTTTTTTGAATCTATCGTCTTTCAAAAAAGGCTACTACAGGCTTTATTATGCTTTTTACAACTTCAATAAGGAAATTTATTTTAAAGGGCATGGCGATATAAAGAGGCAATAAAACTAAAAGGGTCAAAGTATCTGTGAACACACTGTTAACCGTTTTTCAAAATAAACATCTACACCAACTTCCTGTATTTTACCCGTTTAGGCTCAGTATCACCCAATCGTTTTTTGCGGTTTTCTTCGTAATCTGAGAAATTGCCTTCAAACCAATATACTTGCGAATCGCCCTCAAATGCCAAAATATGGGTGGCTACCCGGTCGAGAAACCACCGATCATGCGAAATAATTACGGCACATCCTGCAAAATTTTCCAAAGCTTCTTCCAAAGCACGAATGGCATTTACATCTAAATCGTTTGTAGGTTCATCCAATAAGATCAAGTTTGCGCCTTGCTTGAGCGACATGGCCAAATGCACTCTGTTGCGTTCTCCTCCAGATAATGTGCCAATTTTCTTTTCCTGATCTGAACCCGAAAAATTGAATTTGCTCACATAAGCTCGTGAATTTACTTGCAATCCACCTACTAACATAGTATCTGTGCCACCTGAAATGGCCTTGTAAACCGAGTCTTCTGCAATAAGATTGTCGTGTTCCTGATCAACATAAGATATTTCTACTGTATCGCCCACTTCAAATTCCCCTCCCAATGGCTTTAACTCATTGGTAATCAGCTTAAATAGGGTAGTTTTTCCTGCACCGTTTGGCCCTATTATTCCTACAATTCCATTGGGAGGCAATGCAAACGAAAGCTCATCGTAAAGCAAACGATCTCCAAATCCCATCTTTACCCCCTTCGCTTCTATTACTTTTGAACCCAATCTTTTGCCATTTGGAATGAACATTTCCAGCTTTTGTTCTTTCTCTTTCAGCTCTTCCCCAGCCATTTTCTCGTAGGCACCCAACCTTGCTTTCGACTTTGCCTGACGGGCTTTAGGTGCCAATTTCACCCATTCCAACTCTCTTTCAAGTGTTTTTTGGCGTTTCGACTCCGATTTCTCCTCTTGTTTCAAACGATTGCTTTTCTGTTCTAGCCAAGAAGTATAGTTTCCTTTCCAAGGTATGCCTTCGCCTCGATCTAATTCTAAAATCCAACCTGCAACGTTATCTAAGAAATATCGATCATGGGTTACGGCTATCACAGTACCTTTATATTGCTGCAAATGTTGCTCAAGCCATAAAATAGATTCCGCATCCAAATGGTTGGTAGGCTCATCTAAAAGCAATACATCAGGCTCTTTTAACAATAATCTTGTCAAGGCTACCCTACGTTTTTCACCTCCAGATAGGTTTTTAATCAATGCATCTTCGGGTGGGCAGCGCAATGCATCCATGGCTCTTTCGAGTTTTGAATCTAGCTCCCAAGCATTTAAATTATCGAGCTTTTCTTGCACAAGCCCTTGGCGATCAATGAGTTTAGTCATTTCATCGTCTGTCATTTCTTCTCCGAACTTTAAGTTAATTTCTTCAAATTCAGCTAATAAATCTACTACTTCTTGTGTGCCTTCTTGCACAATTTCCCGCACCGTTTTGGTAGGATCAAGGTTGGGTTCTTGCTCTAAATAGCCTACCGAATAGCCAGGAGAGAAAACTACATTACCCAAAAAATCTTTATCAACTCCAGCAATGATTTTCATTAAAGTAGATTTTCCAGAACCATTTAGCCCTAAAATTCCAATTTTAGCACCGTAAAAAAACGAAAGGTATATGTCTTTAAGAATTTGTTTTTTGGGCGGAATTACCTTTCCCACACCTGACATAGAAAAAATAATAGTCTCGTTGCTCATTATATTTTGGTAGATTATTTTCGGGCTGCGAAGTTAAGAATTGCAGGCGAACAATATTCTGAAACACTTGAATAATATTAATAGTGGAAAATGGAATATGCTACGTCTACCAAATCCCTTAAAACAAAGAAAGCTTTTCGAGCGGATAATAATCACTTGAAAAGCTAAAAAAATTAAGTGAAATTATCCTCTTTCTCTTACAAGATTACCTCTCACACTATTCTCTCTGTAAAACTCTATCGGATTGATAGCTGCCCCAGATTGCAAACGTGCCTCAGCCAACAAAGCCCTTACATCTGTGCGGAAAGCATGTTGCATAATTTCTTGTGCTTTTACTGCATCATTTTTCTCTTGAGCCAATTCCAATTTTTTTCTGTCAATTATTAAAGCTTCCGCATAGGCAATTTTAATGGCTTCTACCGATTGAAGTAAATCTTCAAGTGGATCTTTGGTGTTGTGCGAGGCATCTATCATCCAACCAAAACCTGATTTTGATAAATCTCCACCTGGCACGCCATCTACTAATTCATTGAATATTAAATATAGCTGGTATGGGCGAAGCGAGCCTACAGTCAAATCATCGTCTGCATATTTAGAGTCGTTGAAATGGAAACCGCCCAATTTGCCTTCCATTATAAGGCGAGATACAATTTGCTCTATATTACAATTGGGCAAATGATGCCCCAAATCGACCAAGCATTTCGCCTTCGCTCCTAATTTTTGTGCCAAAAGCAGCGATGTACCCCAATCTTGAATAACGGTGGAATAAAATGCTGGTTCGAATGGTTTATGTTCTGTAAATACAAACCAATCGTCTGGCAAGGCCTTATAAATGGCTTTCAGTGCATCTAATGTACGTTCAAAGGCCTTTCTTTGGTGTTGCTGACCAGGGAAATTTGCCCCATCTGCCAACCAAACCGTGAGCGATTTCGAACCCACCTGTTTGCCTATTTCTATTACTTCCAAATTATGCTCAATGGCTTGCTCCCGTATAGAAGTTTCTGTGTTGCAGAGCGATCCAAATTTGTATGTCAGGGCTTGGCCAGGTTGGTCTTGAAATGTATTTGAATTCATGGCATCGAACTGAATGCCAAAAGAATCGGCCATTTGTTTTACCGCTTTCACATCTTTTGGGGTATCCCACGGAATGTGCATTGAAACAGCCCCACTCGAGCGATTTACCGCATGAAGTAGACCAATGTCTTCCATCTTTTGCTCGAAACTAACAGGTTCGCCTTTTCCAGGGAATCTACCAAAACGAGTGCCTCCTGTACTCAATGCCCAACTAGGTATGGCTATTTGATATGTTTTTAATTTTTCAATTACCTCTTTTACATTTACTCCCTCATCGGAAAGAATTGAAGAAATGGAAGCAAATCGTTTGGAATGCGATTTTTCATGTTTGGCATTATGCGTATCTATTTGTGATTTGTTTATTAGCATTATCAGTTAAAAATAAAATGGTTTAATATTAATATGTTTATAGTTCTCTTACCCATATATTCCTGTATTTCACAGGGTTACCGTGGTCTTGCAACTTGATAGCTGCTTTGCCGTGGTCTTTGTAAACAGGAAAACCAATATATTCCGTTGGTCCAACAATCGACACATTGTTTTGAACCAAAATGCCATTGTGAAGTAAGGTGAGTTTACCAGGCTCTAATATTCTTCCATCTTTATTAAATCTGGGGGCAATATACGCGATATCGTAAGTTTGCCATTCGCCTGGTTTGCGACAAGCATTTACCAATGGCATGGCTTGTTTGTATATCGACCCTGCTTGTCCGTTGGCATAGGTTTTATTTTCAAAATTATCTAGTACTTGTACTTCATAGCGTTCCTGAATGAAAATACCACTATTTCCTCTGCCTTGGCCTTCGCTTTCAACTTTTTCAGGCGATGCCCACTCTATATGCAATTGAATATCACCAAATGTTTGTTTTGTTTTTATTTCCCCTTTGCCAGCGTTTACCATAAGTGCCGATCCTGTAATACTCCATTCGGCAGCACTGCCATCCGGTTTGCTCCAGTTCGACAGATTTTTACCATCAAATAAAATAATGGCATCTGATGGTGCTTCTTGGCTGGTTTTTCCGGGCGTAACTACTCTTGGCTGAGGCTCCCATACTTCTGTTGATTGTGGATTTTTTTCTTGTGCAAATGAATAGTAGGCAGAAATGCCTAATACTATGAATGAAATATACTTTTTTATCATGGCTTAAAATTAGGCTGCAAGTTTACACATTTATGCATCAAAATTTTATAATTATCAGATGAAATATAATTATTCCTGTTTGCTACAATCATTTTGCATCATATTCGGGGCATAAAAAAAGGAATCAATCAATTCCTTTTTTAGATTAGTACAAACTAAAAGGTTTTAAAACCTCATATACATTCGGAGATGAACTTTATGAGTTGTTTTTTCTATCAATAAATACCAGAACACCACCAATAACTGCTAATACTATGCCTGTAATGGGTGACCAATATATAGGCGTTTTCTTATCGGCACTAATTTCTAATGCACCAATATCAACTACTTTTTTCTTGGTTACCAAATCAAATCCAGTAAAACTTGCCATTACTATGCCAACTACGATTAAAATAATTCCTAAAATTTTCATTTGTTTTTTTGTGTTTAAGTGTTAATTTACATTAAAGTTTGACTCAAAATATCGAGCCACAGTATATAAGATTCGATACTATTTAGTATTAAGATTTGTGTGCCGAACCTGAATTACTTACCCGTAATACTAAGTATAAAATGATTCCCAACACTGCTACCACGGTGATAATGCCCACCCAATAGCCTGTTTTGAATATTCCGCCTACAATGCTACAGCTAGATAGTAAGGAGGTTAAAAATGCAATAAGCGCAAATAGATTGAAAAATGATGTTGTCAGTGCTTTCATATTTTTTGTTTTTAGATGAATAAATTAATCTCTCTAAAAAACCTTGCCACAATAAGTAGAGTTAAAATATAGGCACAAAAAAGCCGTTGCAAAATTTCCTTCGCAACGGCTTTTATATTTATTTCTAATCTAAATTACATATTAGCATCTGCCACTTCCAAATTTACTCTATGACCTTTAATGGTGTTTTCATTCATTTTGTCCATTACCGTGTTTACAAGCTCTTTAGGAATATACACAAACGAAAACTTATCTTTAATGTCGATATCACCTATCACTTTGCCGTCAATTTGCGATTCTCCTGCTATTGCACCCACAATATCGCCCGGACGAACATTCTGGTTTCTGCCTACATTAATGAAAAGCTTTACCATATTGCCGTTTGTGGCACTAGAATTGCGTTCTCTTGGGGCCGACATCGGACTGCGTTCTCTTCTGTCGCCACCTCTGTCGCTGCTTCTTTCTCTATCTCCGCCTCTATCGCCTCTGCTTGGTCGCTCAAATCGGTCGCGACCACGGCTCTCGCCTCTGTCGCTTCTTTCATAACGATCGCTGCTGCTTCTGCTCGAATCTCTATCTCTACCTACTGGCAAAGCGAAATCTTCATCGGCATAGTTTTTAACGATGCTGCCAATATGCAATTTCAATAAGGCAGCCACTACATTTTTAGCTGCAGGATGTGCTTCTAACAATGCTGCTGCCATATCTTGAAAGTCATTCAATTTGTCAGCATAAATGGTATTGCCTACCAATTCTACAAACTGTTTTTTCCTAAATTCACCAATTTCTGCTGCCGAAGGTATTTCACCTTTGGCGATAGGTGCTTTTGTATAGTTGGTAACGTCTT
Organism: uncultured Bifidobacteriaceae bacterium; assembly: GCA_964565665.1. GTDB lineage: Bacteria > Bacteroidota > Bacteroidia > Cytophagales > UBA9547 > CAZMFZ01. The sequence continues at coordinate 19,512 of CAZMFZ010000042.1, forward strand.
TTAGTTTTTGAATGTCTTTTCTTCCAGTAATGAAAGTAAAAGATTTTCCAAGGCGACCAGCACGACCTGTCCTACCAATTCTATGCACATAGCTTTCTTGATCTAAAGGAATATCGTAGTTGAAAACGGCATCTACTCCGCTTACATCTATGCCTCTAGCAGCCACATCCGTAGCTATCAACATAGTAATTACTCCTGCTTTAAACTTAGAAAGCACGTTGTTTCTTTGTGTCTGACGCAAATCACCATGAATACCTTCTGCAGAGATGTTTCTCATTTGCAATTCTTCTACCAATTCATCTACCACACGTTTGGTGTTGCAAAACACCAACATCATCTTTAATCCGTACATATCTACCAAACGAGACATGGCTTCCGTTCTGGCACCAGATTTTACTTCATAGTAAAATTGCTCTATATTAGAAACTGTAAGTTCTTTGGTTGTAACCTTTATCAATTCAGGATTATTCTGAAATCTTTTGGTCAAATCTAAGATAGGCCTTGGCATAGTAGCTGAGAAAAACACTGTTTGTCTTTCGTCAGGAATAGTGGTAAGGATATTTTCAATATCTTCAATAAAGCCCATATTGAGCATTTCATCGGCTTCATCAAGCACAATGGTTCTGATTTGAGTGAGATCTAAAGTACGTCTTTGCAAATGATCGATTACACGACCGGGCGTACCTACTATAATCTGCGTACCTGACTTGATGTCAGATATTTGCCTTTCGATAGATGCCCCTCCGAAAACTGGAGTCACTCTAAGGCCTTTTTTGTACTTTCCTAGTTTCTTTATTTCTTCGGCTACTTGCATAGCCAATTCGCGCGTAGGACATAGGATAATGGCTTGTGGCTTACGATTGGTTACGTCAATATCCTCAATAAGTGGAATACCAAAAGCGGCTGTTTTACCCGTGCCTGTTTGTGCCTGTCCTATCACGTCTCTGCCTTCCATCAATATAGGAATAGCTTGGGCTTGAATAGGAGATGGCGTTTCAAAGCCCATGTCTTTTAGGGCAGATTGAATTTCTTCAGACAAAGACATGTCTGAAAATTTAATTTCTGGAGTCATTAATGTATGTTGTGTAAATTGAACTGATGTCTTTCAAAACATCAAGGCTTGCTGAAACGCAAGGAGAGGGATATTTTAAAAGTATTTTTGCAAAAGTAAGGCAAATAATTGGTTTATCAATCAAAAATTAATTAAACTGCAATTTGCATGGTATGACAATACTTATTATTGAATAAGTGATAAATATTTGTTGGAGCGAAATATAAAGCTTGTCTCACATTGGGTTAGAATGAGAGAAGCTACGATTTAAATACATGCACTATTTATATTATTGGGGAAAATCTGCCCCAATTGTGGTTTCTTCCCAACTATCATAGTCTTTCTTTAATTGTTCCAGTTTGTTTCTTGCCCCTTTCAACGCAGCAACACCAAGAAGTAATCGCATGGGCGGCTGAGGTGATTCTACCACTTTTACTATGGCTTCGGCTGCACGCACTGGGTCGCCTGGCTGATTGCCACTATAGTTGCGAATGGCATTTTTATTAGTGCCTGCACTTGGAGCATAATCATCAATTATTATTTGGCTGCTGTTAGCAGACCTCCCTGCCCAATCGGTTCTGAAACCACTAGGGGCAATTGTGGTTACTTTTATGCCCAAATGAGCTGTTTCTTTGGCTAACGCTTCAGAATAGCCATCTACTGCAAATTTTGTAGCATTGTAAAAGCCTAAGGCAGGAAAAGCCACTAAGCCACCGATAGAAGCTATGTTTATAATATGACCGCTGCGTTGACCCCGCATAATGGGCAATACTTCCTTTGTGATATTAGTCAATCCAAAGAAATTAATCTCAAACATTCTGCGAACTTCCTGTTCTTCGCTTTCTTCGATAGCACCGAAATATCCGATTCCTGCATTATTTATAAGCACATCTATAGTACCAAAGGTTGATTTGGTTTTCGAAACTGCATCCTTAATTTCTTGCAATTGGGTAACATCAAGTTTCAAGGCAATGGCAGTGTGTGGAAATTGCTCTACAATGTCTTTCACATCTTTGGTTTCTCTTGAGGCAACCCCTACTTTATATCCCAAACTGAGAACCAACTTTGCAAGTTCTCTTCCAAATCCAGTAGAGCATCCGGTAATTAACCATACTTTATTCATGTTTTTGAAGTTTAAATGTTGGTTTATTAATTATTTAAAATACAATCTTGAAGACCGTTTTGTTCAATTCCATTTCGATTTAAGAAAATCAGGGCTTGCCTAAAAGCTAATATTTACTAGTTTTACAATTGAAGAAATACTGAATTTGTTTTGAGTAATCAATTAGAATAAAAATATAATCTACTGACAAAATTTTTATATTCAGAATTAATTAACCAACACTATGACTACTATTTCCATCCTCTTTTGGGTTTTTCTTTTTGTGATTTTCTATTCCTATATAGGCTACGGGATTGTACTTTATATAATAGTGAAAATCAAACGTTTGTTTATAAAATCAACTCAATCGTTTAGCCCAGAATATTTGCCCGAAGTAACCTTGATGGTTGCCGCCTACAATGAAAAAGACTATATAAGGCAGAAAATAGACAATTGCCTTGCACTTGATTACCCGACAGAAAAGTTGCATATTTTTTTCGTAACTGACGGTTCAGATGATGGCACGCCAGAAATTATTGCACAATACAATAGGGTAAAATTATTTCACCAAGAAGGAAGGGCGGGCAAAATATCGGCTGTAAATAGAGTGATGCCTATGGTACAATCGCCCATTACCATATTTTGCGATGCCAATACTATGCTCAATGTAGAAGCTATCCGCAAGATTGTGAGGCACTTTCAGTTTCTCGAAACGGGTTGTGTGGCAGGTGAAAAAAGGATTTTCAACAAAGAAAAAGAATCGGCTAGTGGAGCTGGGGAAGGTATTTATTGGAAATATGAATCGCTATTGAAAAAGCTTGATTCTGAATTGCAAACCGTGGTGGGTGCTGCGGGAGAATTGTTTGCCTTAAGAACGGCTCTTTTCGAACCTACAGAAAAAAATGCCATAATTGAAGACTTCGTAATCTCATTGAGAATCGCTCAGAAAGGCTATAAAGTAGTATACGAACCAGAAGCTTACGCCATGGAAACCTCTTCGGAAAATGTGAAAGAAGAGCTGAAACGCAAAATTAGAATATGCGCTGGAGGCATACAATCTGTAGTGTGGTTGAAAGCTTTGCTAAATCCATTCCAATACGGGTGGCTCAGTTTTCAGTACATATCTCACAGGGTATTGCGTTGGACGATTACGCCTTTGTTTTTACTACTACTTATGCCTCTCAATATTGCCTTAGCTGCAAATGCAGGTGGCATTTACACTTTGATTTTGCTTGGGCAGGTAGTTTTTTATTCTTCAGCCTTTTTAGGTTGGTATTTACAAAACAGAGCCATAAAAGTAAAGGCTTTGTATATCCCCTATTATTTTTTCATAATGAATTATGCTGTTTATTTGGGCTTTTTCAGATATATAAATGGCCAACAGAAGGTAACTTGGGAGCGTGCAGAAAGAGCCAAAATATGACAGGCTTTCAAGAGTTAGAAATGGCAGAGAATACGAAATAAAAACAAAAGGCTGATTTAACTACATAGTTGAATCAGCCTTTTGTTTGATTTTAAAGTTGTTAGAAACCTATTCAATAACTACTTTTCGTATTTCGCTCAGTTTGTTTTCTATATCAATTATTTTAAGCAAATACATCCCTTTGGGTAAGTTTGTGAGGTTAATATCTTTTTGTTTGGTCTCATACACTTTTGTGCCTTTAGAATTCAATATTTCAATATTCCCAATCACAAAATTTTTTGCACTTATTAATGGTGCAAATAACGGAGCCATGCAATGGGTTAATCCACAAGAAGGAGACCAAATAATGTGGGTAAATCAAATTGGTTTAGGTTTAGAATTGAAAGCATGGGCTAACAAATCAGGCAATAACAGAGTAGCGTATCGCAAATTAAGCGTTATTCCTACACAATGGTCTACAACTTCTTGGGATGCCAATTATTCCGACAACTTAATGTTTGATTATGCGCCAGGCGGAAGACTTTTAAACAAATATCCTCTTGCCAATAATTTTGGCAAAGACTTTTATTGTTTTGTACCAGTAGTGAGTTCTCTAGACATTCGCTCACCTGAGAATCAAAATTTATATGTAGTTAACAACAATGAAGCAAATCTTATTGCAAACAATATAATACCTTTTGATGATATATATGTTAGAAACACAAATTCTACACATACATATTTAACAAGCATCTCATTACTGGTTGACAGGTTATTAAATTTGGAGTTTCTAAATAATAGTTTACTTTTACAAAATCGAACTTTTAGAAATACCCGACAATTTAATGCATCTAATTCCATAAAGGCAGGTAGAAATATTTTCCAAAATATGAATGCCAACAACTTTGCTCAAAGCAGGCAAGGCGATGTGGTGATAAAAAGTGGTGCAAATGTGACATTTACCGCAGGAAATACTGTAGAACTTTTGCCCGGTTTCGAGACAGAAGATGGTGCTAATTTTAAAGCAGAAATAGTCCCCAACCAGCTATTTGTTCAGCAGGTTTAACTCTTCCCGCTCCAATAATCTCTGGTGCATTAGATGTTTATGCTACTCCTTGTTCAAGTGGTGTTTTTGTTGGAAAATACATTTATACTGACCGCCAAATGAAATGTTTAGCTCTATTCCAAGTGTGTTCAGGTTCATTTTTACCTTTTTGAATATTTTTTTAGCGACCAATATTCCATGTCGAATATTTCCAGTTATGATAATCCAATTATCAATTGGAATATTTCTCCTAATCCATTCACGGGGATTGGTGCAATTACTGTCAGCGATGCTCGGATTATGAATTTTTCCTTCATTTATAATTCAAGTACAATTTATCCAGGGCAATACACCATAAGCTGTACTGTTCGAGCTGCTGGTAGTTCAAATACAGTGACTGGCACTTTTGTAGTAAAACTCCAAAAATTAGAATGTACCAATTCACCATTTGCGATTAGGAAAGAAACTATGGAGGATTCTGTTAAATTAACTGAATCAACTACTCTTGATTTTATTATTTTCCCAAATCCAGCTCAGGCGAAAGTTCAACTCCAATTTAATCAATATATTGATAGCGAAGTAATTGTAGAGATTATTGAAATGAATGGCTCAATTCAAAAATTTCAAAGAAATGTATCACCAAATATTTTACAATTAGATATGGAATCTTATTCAGAAGGTGTTTATCAGTTACGAATTTCAAATGATAAGTTTAACAAAACCAAAAAATTAGTAATCATAAAATGAGAAAACTATTCATCATGATCATATCGACTTTTCTGTTGTTTTCTTGCAAAGACAAAGAAATATACTACCGATTTACCGATGAAGAAAGGAAATTATTCCCAAGTTTTAAAGTTGGCGATACACTTACATATCACAGGCTTTTCAACAATAAATATGAAAAATATGTTGTGCAACATATTGAAAATGGATTTAATGTTATCAAATCGCAAGGAAGTTGGGCGAAAGAATTTTACGAATAATCTAATTTCAGTTTTTCACATACTAACATTACAGAAAACATAAATTCAAAAAGATACAGC
>CAZMFZ010000042.1:25167-25807 GCA_964565665.1 uncultured Bifidobacteriaceae bacterium
TCTTAAATCCGATAATTATTTTCAGTTTATTATTTATTGGGATACAGGATTTGAAATTAAATCCCCCTTTCTTGACACATTAGTAGTTGATACAAACTATCAAGATTTATGCGACAGCATAACTATTAAACCAATCAACGGAACTTTCAAAAAACTGTTCTATTTAAAACAGAAAGGCATCATTTCATTTGTAGATTGTGAAGAAAAAACGTGGAAATTGGAAGAATAGCTCTCGCCCTTGCTGGTATTTTCACCAAAAAGTAAATTAGTAGCAGTTATAAATTAGAATTTTGGAGTTCATTGATTTAGTGCTTTTTGGTCGAAAAGAAGACCAAAAAGGAAGGAGGATAAAACATAGCCCACGGTTTAAACCGTGGGCTATGTTTTATTTGGAACAGCCCTTTCAAGTTTTGATAATTTGAAAGGGCTTTTTTGTTGTTATTTTCAGCTCAAATTAAGTAATTTTAAACCAAAGTCAAAAAGCCCCCTTCGGGGGTTGGGGGCTTTTTTTAACAAGACCTTCCACTTTTTTAAAAAGTGGAAGGTCTAAAACGAAAACAAAATACCATTGAAAACAACATTTATTTGGGAAATTGGAGCTGGAGTATATACAACTACTAGTGTGTTTATCAGTTTTGAT
>CAZMFZ010000043.1:0-25660 GCA_964565665.1 uncultured Bifidobacteriaceae bacterium
GGCGATTGGGGATTATCTTTTCTATTTCTATGGCTATAGCTTGGGCTTCAAACATTCCAATGATTATTGGCAGCCTTCTGCTTCCTGCTTCTTCACCCAATATTAATGCAAATGAACCCGTTTGTGATTGGCTTGAAGAAAGCCCTAAAATTTCCAGTTTAATCCTATCCACGCTGATTTTCTATAAGTAAAATACTTATATGTATATTTAAAAGTACGAGTTACAAAATTAAGCGATAATAATCAAAAATCCCTAATCGTGGTTAAAAAAATGGCTGGAAAGAGCTAAAAACTACAAACGTTTTTGCCTACGAAAAATGGTTGGCAAAAACGTTTGTAAAATAATTAAGAAACAATATCAATTTACATATTTGCCCGCAGCAGCTATCAATCTTGGCAATATTTCAAAAGCATCGCCAACTATGCCATAATTGGCAGCTTTGAAAAAAGGAGCTTCAGGATCTTTATTAATCACTACAATTACTTTAGAAGAATTTACCCCCGCCAAATGTTGAATAGCACCAGATATTCCTACAGCAATGTAAATATTTGGGCTTACTTTTACACCAGTTTGCCCTACGTGTTCGTGATGTGGCCTCCAGTCCATATCTGATACTGGTTTAGAACAGCCAGTTGCTGCATTAAGTTTTTTAGCCAAGTCTTCTATCAAGTGCCAGTTTTCAGGGCCTTTCATTCCTCTACCTCCCGATACCACTATTTCGGCCTCAGTCAGCAAAATATCTCCTGAAGCTTTTACTGTCTCTTTTACTTTTACAGCACTGTCGTTTGGAGCTAAAGTGGTGCTAATGGACTCAATTACAGCTACATTAGAGTTTTGAGATGGCGTAAACGCATTTTTTTTCACTACCAAAACTTTATTTGCAGTTTTTAACTCGGTCCAAGCAAAAGCTTTGCCTGTATAAATACTTCTCTTTACTTTAAATCCTGAAGAAACATCGGGTAGTTCGCAAACATTAGAAACTAAGTTGGCTTTTAATTTTACGGAAAGCCTTGAAGCAAAACCATCTACAGAGCTAGATTTGGGCAAAATCACAGTTGAAGCACCTAATTTTTCAGCAGCTTGAAATACTATTGAAGCATAGGCCTGAGCAGTTTCTACATCAGTATTTGTATTTAAGACTTTATTTAGCCCAAAGTTTCCCGCTAATGTTAAATCATCGGCTTTGCCAATGGCAATTCCTAAGGCCTCCGTATTGAGTTTTTTGGCCAATTCTGCTCCAAAAGCTGCTACTTCGAGCGAAGATTTCTTTACTTTCCCTTCTGATATTTCTAAATACACTAATACAGACATTTTCGTTTTGTTTTAAGATTGTTAAGAAGGTATTTCTATCCACTCAAAATTTATAGCTTTGGGCAATGCTTCTATCATTTCTTTGCCCACATTAGGCGGAATGGTGAGTTTTCTCAAGTTTGTATCAATCCAAGCTCCATCTACGGTAATTACTGCACAAAGAGTTGCATCAGCCCTCACAATCTCGTGAATCATTGAGAATCTGGCAAAGTCTTTTCTGATTTTCAGGGCTTTGTAATTAATAGTCAATTCATCACCAAATCTGATTTCTTTTTTGAATATACATTCTTCTCGAAACAATACCGGACCGAAATGCTCTTTTTGCATCACTTGAAGTGTAAGGCCCTGAGAAGTCATAAAATCGGTACGGATGGTGGCTCCCCAATCATAATACACGGAATGTCGCACATGAAAATTAGGGTCTAAATCCGCCCAGCGGAGTGCTATTTTTTGTGTGTAATCGTTCATAACATTTCAATTACAATACTTTTGCTTCATTTTTAAGCAATTCGAATAATTTTTCAGGTTCTGAAGCATCAATTAATTTTACCCCTGATTTAGAAGCAGGCAATGCATATTTATAAGCAGTAGCTAAATCGGCTACTTGTATTGGCTCAATTATCAGAAGAGGCTTTGACTTTGCTCCCATAATCCCTCTCATATTCGGAATTTTCCATTCAGCTATAGGTTCCTGACAGCCCGCTACAAATGGCATATTTACTTCCACTACTTCTTTTCCGCCTTCTATTTCCTTCCACAAAGTAGCAGTATTGCCTTCGATATCAAGCTTCATTACAGGGGAAATAGAGGGCAAATCTAGTAATTCTGCCACAATCCCATGTACCTGATTGCCATTGAAATCTATTGATTCCCTACCCATTAATATAAGATCGTACTTATTTTTCTTGGCTATTTCTGCAATTTGGAAAGCCACAAAATAGGAATCTATAGGCTCGGAATTTACACGGACGGCATCGTCTGCCCCTATGGCAAGGGCTTTACGAATAGTTACTTCTGTTTCTGCTCCACCCACATTTATTACCGTAAGGGTGCTTCCTGCATTTGCATCTCTCAATTCTACGCCTCTTGCAAGTGCGTATTCATCGTAAGGCCCGATAATATATTGCACATTTGTGGAGTTGAATTTGGTGTCACCTTCAGTAAATGAAATTTTTGAAGTCGTATCAGGCACGTGGGTAATGCAAACTAAAATCTTCATTAAATATAAAGTTAAATCGAAATTGAAAAATATATTGTGCTGATTTCCAGCCTTATGATCAAAAGCTTTGATTGCTATCTATATACAACAAATAAAAATGAATTGTTGCAATGAATAAAGATAAAATTTAATTTTTTAAAAGTTGTAATTTAGTAGCGACCTGATCCTATTTCCTTAATTTCTGTTACAATTTGGCAGAGTTAATGAGAATGACTTTGTTGGACATAAGCAAATGATATTGGTTTTTTTACACACTTGAGTTGCCATTGAATTCTGACTTTAAGCAATTTTTTCTTTATGCATCATGGTGGCTTCACCTGTCATAGTGGCTTTTCCAGTGGCTTTGTCTATTATTTTACAAGCAATGGTGGCTTTGTTTCTTGTCGATTCTATTTCTTTGATTACTGCCTGCATTTCGTATTCCGTATCTACAAACATTGGACGTAGAAATTGGATTGTTTGACCCAAATAGATAGAACCTTCACCTGGCCAAACTGTGCCAAAATATTTCGAAAATATACTCGCACTAAATATGCCGTGAATGATGGGCTTTTTAAATTGTGTTTGGGCTGCGTATTCAGCATCTAAATGTATGGGATTGTTGTCGCCACTTATTTTGGCAAAAGAATCAACTTGTTCTTGTGTGAATTTGAAAGTGTGATTGAAAGTATCGCCTACAGCAGCCATGGTCTGATTATAATTACATTTAGAATTGAACCGACAAATAAAACAATAATTTAGATGATTGTTGGAAAATTGTTTTGATGATTGTCCTTTAAAAATAGATTATAAGGGCCTAGATTTGGTTTTTCGCTGCTTCCCACCCAATGATGGCCGTTTTTCTGGTGATGCCCCACATATAGCCTCCAAAGTTGCCAGTAGATTGTATTACCCTGTGGCAGGGAATGAGATAGGCAATAGGATTGCAGCCAATGGCAGTGCCCACAGCTCTTGAGGCTTTGGAAATCTGAATTTTTGATGCAATTTTCCCATAAGTAGACAGTTGCCCAAGTGGGATTTTCAATAGTGCTTCCCATACTTTTAGCTGGAAAGCTGTACCTTTCAAGTGGAGTTTTATTTCATTTGGTTTACTCCAATCTTTTGAAAATATTTGAAGGGCATTTTGCTGTTTTGAATCATTGATTTGAATAAAATTAGCATTGGGGAAAAGCTGTTGAAAATCTGAGAATCCTTTGGCATAATCAGCTATAAAAGCGATGTAGCAAATGCCTTTGTGAGTAGAAGCTACCAAAATATCACCAAAAGGGGTTTCGGAAAAGCTATAATTGATGGCAAGATTTTCGCCTTGATTTTTATATTCTCCTGGTGTCATACCTTCGATTTTAATAAATAAATCGTGAAGTCTGCCTGTGCTTGAAAGTCCCGTTTCGTAAGCGGCATCGAAAAGTGTAGCCTTTTTATCATGCAATAGATGCTTTGCGTGTGCCAAGCTTGTGTATTGCAACAACTGCTTAGGGCTCACGCCTGCCCATTCCGTAAACAACCTTTGGAAATGATAAGGACTCAAATGGACATTTGCCGCCAATTCATCTAAACTAGGCTGATTTTTAAAGTGCTGCCTAATGTATTCTATGGTTTGTGCAATGCAATAATAGTGGCTTGTGCTACTCATTTAGTAGATTTTACTTACAAATCTAACAGACTTTGAAGCAGCAGAAAACCCGAAACTTGCTGAATTGATAAAATATAGGAAAAATTGTAGGAGTACTTTGATTTGTTTCATCGTCACCCAATCAATTATTATATATTCCCTTTGATATTTATATTTTCTAGTAACCTGCGCTACCATGCCTTTTAGCGAGTTGAAAACTGTAGCCAAAAGCTTTGTGGAAGGAAACAAATCTTAATCGTGCCAAAGTATGGTGCCGCAGTTGCCAACTTAAAAAGGCCCAAAATTAATATTTATACTATTTTAGCATCATAGAAAATAGCCAATATCATTGCCTCGCTTGAAGCCTACCCCAGCTGAATTGGACCAAAATATCTTTACAATTTACACTATGAAAACATTGAAATTAAGTAAAACTATTTTTTGGGATGTTAAATACGAAGACCTAGATGAAGAAAAGCATGCTAGATTCATTATTGAAAGGGCATTTGAAAGAGGAGGAACAAACGATTTATTTACTGTAATGAAATACTACGGCTCTGAAAAAATAAAGAATGAGGTATTAGCTTCGAGGTGGTTGCAAGATTCTACCATTAATCTTTTATGTCTTTTGTATAATTTAACTCCTCCGCAATTTAGATGCTACGAATTGAAACAGTCGAACCTGGTACTTTATCCCTCTTAAGAGAATTGGTGGCAATGCCCGAACTTGCTGAATTTAATTTGGGAGGCACAGCATTATCTTTGCTTTTGGGTCATCGCATATCTTATGATTTAGATTTTTTTACCAGCGACAATTTCGATATTCAATCCATTACACATGCACTTGAAACAAGGTTTCTACCTGAGTTGGCTTTTACTGCCGAACCTAGAAAATCGATGATATTTGCTAGTATTAAAGGCATAAAGGTTGATTTCATTGCAGATAAAAGCACAATTATTAAACCAACTACAATCATAGATGAAATTAGATTTGGAAGCTTGGAAGACATTTGTGCTATGAAATTGAATGCGATTACCGGAAGGGGTGCTAAAAAAGATTCTACGATTTGGTAGAACTTTTGCATCTGTATTCATTGGTTGAAAGGGTGCAGTTTTTCAAACTAAAATTTCGCCACAATGAAATCATTCATGTATTAAAATCTTCAAATTATTTTTATGACGCGGATTTTCAAACCGACCCAACAAGTTTGAAAAACCAAAGCTGGCATACCATAAAAGACACTATTTCGCAGACTTTAAAATCCTGCCTTGAAGAGGAGTCAAAAAAAATCATCCTCTAAATCTATTTTTTATTTGGTTTGAGTTAATTTCGAAATCTATTTCAAGTGCTATCAGATTCTCAATTTCAAATCATAACTTAAAACATCTTTACATCCATGCAATTTGACGTTACCATTATTGGCTCGGGCCCCGGAGGTTATGTAGCTGCCATACGTTGTGCCCAATTGGGCTTAAAAACCGCCCTTATCGAAAAATACGACAGTCTGGGAGGCACTTGCCTTAATGTAGGCTGCATTCCATCAAAAGCATTGCTCGATTCTTCCGAGCATTTTCACAATGCCACACACACTTTCAAAACCCATGGTATCGATATTGCAGGAGATATAAAAGTGAATTTGGCTCAAATGATTACCCGCAAAAGCGAAGTGATTAAAGCTACAGTAGATGGTATTAATTTCTTGATGAAGAAAAACAAAATCACCGTTTTCAAAGGTTTGGGCTCATTTAAAGATAAAAATACCGTCACTATCACTAAGGCTGATGGCAATAAAGAAGAGATTACAACCGAAAAAACCATCATAGCCACAGGCTCAAAGCCAATAGCTTTGCCAAGGGTGCCGATAGATAAAAAACGCATTATCACATCTACTGAAGCGTTGGAATTAAAAGAGGTTCCTAAGCATCTGTTATTAATTGGTGGTGGCGTTATTGGCTTAGAATTAGGGTCGGTATATGCCAGATTGGGGGCTAAAGTTACCGTACTCGAGTTTTTAGATGCCATTATCCCGACCATGGATAGAACTTTGGGCAAAGAACTACAAAAATCGTTGGGCAAATTAGGCTTTGAATTTGCCTTCAAACATAAAGTAATAGGAGCTATAAACACAGGAAATGAAGTAGTGGTAACAGCTGAAGACGCAGAAGGAAAATCGGTTGAATTTAAAGGCGATTATTGTATAGTAGCAGTGGGTAGAAAAGCCTATACCGAGGGTTTAGGACTAGAAAATATAGGAATTAAAGCCGATGAGAGAGGAAAAATAGTGGTAAACGACCATTTGGAAACGGCCATTCCTGGTATTTACGCCATTGGCGATGTGATAAAAGGGGCAATGCTTGCTCATAAGGCGGAAGAAGAAGGCACTTTTGTAGCCGAAACTATTGTGGGGCAAAAACCACATATTCACTACAATTTAATACCGGGTGTGGTGTACACTTGGCCTGAAGTAGCAGGTGTAGGTGCTACTGAAGAGGAATTGAAAGTTGCCGGAAAAGAATATAAAATGGGCAGTTTCCCATTCAAGGCATTGGGCAGAGCCAGAGCAAGCATGGATACTGACGGATTGGTAAAAGTATTGGCTGATAAAAAAACGGATGAAATTTTAGGCATTCATATTATAGGTGCGAGAGCCGCTGATATGATTGCCGCAGGCGTTACTGCCATGGAGTTTCGTGCCTCAGCCGAAGATGTAGCCAGAATGAGCCATGCACACCCTACGTATATGGAGGCCGTAAAAGAGGCTTGCCTTGCCGCTACCGAGAATAGGGCAATTCATATGTAAAATAGTGTATTGACCTAAAGCAACGGAATCCTGATTAATGACCTTTCTAATCAGGATTCCGCTTTTTTTATACCTCTTTTACTGGCTGTTTTTTAAATTTGGCCTTAGCAACTTCAAATATTGGAGGCAAAACGGAAAGGATAATGATGGCAAAAATCACTAAAGTAAAGTTCTTTTTCACCGCTGGAATATTGCCAAAAAAGTAGCCTGCCAACAGAAACCCACCTACCCAAACTATACAACCAATGATATTATAAGTGATGAATTTCTTATAATTCATAGTGCCTATACCTGCCACAAAAGGAGCGAATGTACGCACAATGGGAATAAAACGGGCGAAAATGATGGCTTTGCCTCCATGTTTATCATAAAATGCTTGGGTTTGCTCCAAATATTCTTTTTTCAAAAAAGGATAGTTTTTTTCAAATACTTTAGCCCCAAGGTATTTGCCAATATGATAATTTACTGTGTCGCCAATTATACCTGCTATTATTAGCAGAATAAATAAGAAAGCAATATCTAAATCTCCTTTGGCAGCAAAGGCACCTGCAGCGAAAAGCAAGGAATCGCCCGGTAAAAAGGGCATAATTACAAAACCTGTTTCAATGAAAATTATAGCAAAAAGAATGGCGTAGGTAGCTGTGCCGTAGGTGGTAATGATTTCACTTAGGTGTTTGTCGAGGTGAAGGAAAAGGTCGATGAAGCTTTTAAGGTATTCCATTGCGTTGGGTTTGTTAATTGTTGAATTAGAAGATAAATTAGTTGCTGTTTATTAATTCTTTTGCACTTTCAAAAGCCAAAGTTGAAGGATTTTTGCCGCCAATCATTTGGGCAATTTCGCTAATGCGTTCGGTTTGCGATAATTTTTTTAATCGTGTATTGGTGCGAGCTTCGCCATCTTCTTTATACACAAAATAGTGAGCATTGCCTTTGGCTGCTATAGTATGCAAATGGGTAATAGTGATAATTTGATGTCCCAAGGCCATTTTCTTCATCATTTCGCCCATTTTCACCGCTATTTCACCTGAAATTCCGGTGTCTATTTCATCAAAAATTAAAGTAGGCAAGGCCGATTTTTCAGCCATCACATATTTTAAAGCAAACATAAGTCGCGAAAATTCACCACCAGAAGCTGCATTTTTTAATTGCACAGGTGCAAGCCCTTTATTAGCTGAAAACAACATAGAAATTTTATCTATGCCGGTATCTGTAAAATCTGTGACAGTTTGCTGAATGGAAAAGCTGGCATTGGGCATTCCCAAATCGACCAATAGAGAAGAAAGCTTGGTTTCAATGGTGGTGAATACGCCTATTCTTTTATCTGAAAGGGTTTGCGATCGCTTTTCTATCAATGCCATGATAGCTTTTAAATCTATTTCGATATTCGCAATTTCAATATCAATATTCTGAAAAGCACTTACTTTGATTTGGAGTTCAGTTTCGATGGCAAGCAGTTCATCAATGGAAAGCACTGCATGTTTTTTCTGCAATTTATAAATCAAATCAAGCCTTGAGCGAGTTTCAATAGCTTTTTCTGGGTTGGCTTCGGTTTTCTCCTCAATTCTATTAAGTTCTTTAGCAATATCTTTTAACTCTTCAAACACAGCTTGAACTCGTATTTTATATGTTTCAAATTCATTGGCAAACTTAGATAGCTGATTCAAATTTGATACCACCATTGTAAGTATCGAAGAGGCGGAAATTTCTCCTTCCACCATGGCATCTACTGATGCAGAAAGCTTGAGCTTGATTTCTTCTGCATTATCAAGTAGGCCAAGTTCATGTTCCAGATGCTCTTGTTCGCCTATCTGAAGTTTAGATTCTATCAATTCCTTCAGCAAAAAACTATCGTAATCAAACTCTTTTTGCGATTTCAGAGCCGTATCGCGGAGTTCATTAAGTTTTTTATTCAGCTTTTTAAAAATAGAATAATTAAGTTGGTATTCATAAAGCAAGTTTTCATTTTGGGCAAAAGCATCAATCAATTGAAGTTGAAAATCGGCTCTGCCGAGCAATAAATTATCGTGCTGCGAATGAATATCAAGAAGTGAATCAGTTATTTCTTTTAATATTTCAAGGTTTACAGGCGTATCGTTGATGAATGCCCTTGATTTTCCGGCTGGGTTTATTTCTCTGCGAATATTGGTAATAGCCTCATAATCAATATCATTCGCAGTAAAAATTGATTTGAGATTGTAGCTTTCCAAATCGAAAACACCTTCTACTACACATTTATCACTTTCATTTAGCAGCGATTTGCTATCAGCCCTAGCTCCTGTAAGCAAGCCCAAAGCCCCTAAAATAATTGATTTCCCAGCTCCCGTTTCACCAGTAATGATGTTGAAGCCCTGCTCAGGCTTCCATTCCAAGTGGTCGATTAATATAAAATTTTTAATTTGAAGACTTTTGAGCATTTATTTAATATGGGGCAACAAAATCGATGACAATTTCTTCAATTTCTTCCAAACGTACATTATGTTTTTGTAAAAAATGGTCTTGTAGCACAATTTGATTACCATTCATTGATTTCACTGTGCCGGCAACTGTTTTACCCGATTTCAATACTAAGTTCACTTCCTTATTTATTATCTCAGCAAGCGATAGAGCTATTTGAGAGGGAAATATTCTTTTTTGGCGTTTGCCCATAAATCCATTTAAGAAATATCAAAGTTATGAATTTAGATATTGATATTTGTAAGCTTAGAGGAATCACTTTTAATTATATCATTTTCAACATAATATCTCATAAATAACTCACGCATTGGATTTTAAAGCCGCTTTAGAAAAAATAAATATTGAGATAGCTACACTGCCGCTAGACCAACAGCCCGCTGAACTCTACCAACCCATTCGTTATTTTTTAGGGATTGGCGGCAAACGGATGAGGCCTATTTTAACACTTCTAGGTTGCTATTTATTCGATACCAATACTGAAAAAGCCGTGAAGCCAGCCATTGCAATAGAGTTGTTTCATAATTTCTCGCTCATACATGACGATATAATGGACAATGCCCCGCTGCGAAGAGGTATGAAAACGGTGCATGAAAAGTGGAATAGAAATATTGCCATATTATCGGGCGACATCACCCTAATTCAGGCGTATGAAATGCTAGTGTATGTAAATAGCGAGATAAGGGCTGAGATTTACACCATGTTTAACCGCACTGCCCGTGAAGTATGTGAAGGTCAGCAATTTGATATGAATTTCGAAACTCTAGAGCAAGTTTCTATAGACGATTATATTCACATGATAGGCTTAAAAACAGCTGTATTGCTTGGTTTTAGCATGTATTTGGGCGCCCGAATTGGTGGAGCTAATGCCTTAGAAGCACAAAAAATATATGATGCAGCTATGAATATGGGTATTTCATTTCAAATAAAAGACGATTTGCTCGATGTATTTGGCGATGCTACCAAAGTAGGCAAACGTGTGGCGGGCGATATTGTGGCCAATAAAAAAACCTATCTTTTACTCAAAGCATTTGAGAACGCAGATGAAACAGACAAATCCCGCTTGCACCAACTAATGACCGATGCTTGCATTTCCGAAATAGACAAAGTAGGGGCAGTGATGGATATTTACAACAAGCTTAATATCAAACAAATTACCCAATCGGCCATTGAAGAATATTTTCAAAAAGCATTACTAAATTTGGAAAGCATTAATGCAGATGAAAGCCGGAAATTATTATTGAAAAACTATTTTACGGATTTATTGAACAGAGAAAGCTAGGCTATTGATTGCAAATAGGATGTGCAGGGCATTTTTAATGAATATTATTCTCATTTTTTGCTGTTGCCAATGTATTGTGCCACCATGCACACAAGACAATGCCTATCAATTCGACAGGCGTGGCAGACCCATAAAATCGCATAAAAAGAAAGATCCATTCCCCATTCTCATAAAAAGATGCACAGTTGATGGGTGCAAAACAAGAAAAATACACTGCCATGGCAGCGGAAAATACCGTGGTTCACCATGGTGGAAATTGCAGAATCCCGATATTGGCGAAGGGCAAAGAATATATATGAATAACTAAGAAAAAAACACCAGAAGAATTGTGATAAAAACTATCATTACCAAATACATGATGAAATCTACACGGATGTATACTTTCCATCTTTCATAAAAGGCAGCGATAGCTTTAAGCATATATTAGGAATTTATTTTGCTTTTGCTGCTTTTGCATAAGCTTCTTCATAGTATTTAATTAGCTCTTGCCAATCGAAACTTGCCGAGGCTCGCTCTGTTTTATTTCGTTGGTCGATGCGTTGTTTCCGATTCATTCGCACAAAATCGAACAACTGGTTTGCCATTTGGTCGGCTGCTTCGTGAAAGCCTTTTCCTAGCCTTTTTACCACATATATGCCTTTTTCAATTGGATTTTCCATGTTTTTTATCACATAATCGCCAAAACCAGCCAAATCACTGGTAAGTGTAGGTACACCCGAGGCTATGCACTCCAATGGGGTGTAGCCCCAAGGCTCGTAATAACTAGGAAACACACCCAAGTGACAGCCACGTACAAACTGCCCATATTCCATACCAAATAAAGGATTGGAAGTAGAAATAAAATCAGGGTGATACACAATTTTCACTGGATCGTGCTTATGATTTACCAAATTTGAGGTGCGTAAAAAACTCAATATGGGGTCGGTACTGTCATTGACCAAATTATGTGTAACCAAACTAGGAAGCTCGGAAGTGTGCCACGTTTGGGCAATTCTTCGCAATCGCAATCGCCAATAATCATCTACAAACTTGTTGAGATCGGGTATTTTATTTTCGTGGCTCATGGCAGTTGCCATAAATAATTTTTGCCCTATTTGCTTCTGTATAGCTTCGCAAGTATCTCTTATTTCTTCCATTACAGCCCTAGTTTCCAAAGCTTTAGGATTAATAGAATAATAAGGCTGCTTTGTGATGAAAAACATGATAACCTTGGTTTCCAACCCAGCTTCCTTTATTTTCCAATTGAGGCGTGCCAAAGCTTCGAGTGTAATGTCGAAACCCTTGTTGGTATACTCAAATCTACCAGAGGTGAAAAAGTAGAGCGTGTTGTCTAAATCCCATGAATAGCTTTGGAAGAAATGCCCAATTACAAACTCAGCAATTTTATCTTTATTTATCTTATGCAAATTTTGAAATTCATGCAAAGCTTCGTAACGCTCTATGTTTAAGCCATTAGGCAAAATCACATCAGGCTGGCGGCCAAGCAATTGCACACATTCTCTTGCGGTAACATCACTTACGGTAGTAAAAATATGAGCTCCGTGGGTAGCCGCTCTTTCTATATTTACTTGTGCCTCAATATTGAAATTCTTGGCCTCTTTTTTCCAATCCATAAATTGCAAATGGTCGTAAAACGAGCCATCATTCATTGCCAAATACCTACCTAATATGGTAGCATGAGTGGTAAAAACTATTTTTATGTTCTCCAGCCTTTCCCTTCTCATCTCTGGAATGGGTGTACCGGCCATCCATTCATGAAAATGAGCAATAATATTATTGTCTTTATCTAATTGCGACAATTCACCAAAAAAATTCTTCACCAAATAGCCGAAGGCCACCACTTGGTCAAGCAAATAATCTCCAGGAGGAGAAGAAATGCTATGGTGTTCCCAAAGCAGGTATTTAATTTTATCTAAAGAATG
The DNA here is from genome assembly GCA_964565665.1 of uncultured Bifidobacteriaceae bacterium. Classification (GTDB taxonomy): domain Bacteria; phylum Bacteroidota; class Bacteroidia; order Cytophagales; family UBA9547; genus CAZMFZ01. The sequence goes on from CAZMFZ010000043.1 coordinate 12,600, forward strand.
AAAAACTGTATTTGGATTGAATAAAACTACTTTTGGCGTGCCAGTCACCATCCACCTGCCATAGTGAACTTCAAATCCGTTTTCACGCATTTTCAGTACTGCTTGTCCGAAATTATCGGAATAATCGTCAATCGGCTCAAACTCTGCAGCTACGTTTTTGTGAATGTATGGACCGATAAGGCAATAATTATCGCCCCACTTATCGAGTGTCGCAGGTACTTTCGTGCGAATAACAGTGTAAATACCACCTACTTGATTGCAGACTTCCCAAGCTATTTCTACTAAAAGATTGTTTTTCATTGAAGAGAGCAGTTTTCAGTTTTATAAAGTTACGATAAAAATGACTTGGTAAAAATATTGTGTTTATTGTTAGCATTCAATGCTTATGGTGCAATTAATTAATTATTGCCATAGTGTTTTTTATCCACATGGTGCGATTGGGGGTGGTAATAATCGTATAGATACGATAACTTAATAATTGCTTAACATTGGTAACACAGCTTATAAGTAACTTGCAATAATTTTTTATGAATCTCTAAAAATGAATACACAAAACCATTATCGAACTATCGTACTTTCAGATATTCACCTTGGCACCAAAGGCTCGAAGGCAAAAGAAGTATCACGCTTTTTGAAAATGAATACAGCCGATACTTTAATATTGAATGGCGATATTATTGATGGGTGGCAGTTGAAAAAATCGGGCGAATGGAAACGTAAACACACCAAGTTTATGCAGCGTGTGTTGAAAATGATTTCTGAATACGATACCAAAGTAATATACCTGCGTGGCAATCACGATGACTTTTTAGAGCAATTTATACCCATGCGTATTGGCAATTTGCACTTGGTGCTTGAGTGGATTTACGAAGGTGCCAATGGCAAAAGGTACTTAATTACACATGGTGATATATTTGATTCTGTAACCTCGCAAATGGCTTGGCTTGCCAAATTGGGCGATATTGGCTATACATTCCTGCTTTGGCTCAATCGAATTTATAATGAATACCGTGCCAAAAGAGGATTGCCTTATTATTCGCTTTCAGCCGCCATAAAAGCAAAAGTAAAACAAGCGGTATCTTATATATCTGATTATGAAGAAAAACTGGTAGAGCTTGCTAAAAGTAAAAATTGCCAAGGGGTAATTTGTGGTCACATTCACCAACCAGCTATTAAATATTATGGTGATATCGAATACTTGAACTCTGGCGATTGGGTGGAATCTTTGAGTGCCATGGTGGAAGATTTCAATGGTGAATGGAGCCTTGTTTACTATACCGATAGCAAAGTTGGCAGCATGCATGACATTGTAAATGATACTGATGAAGAAGATGAATTGGAATTACCTACCGATTTTCTTGCCTTGCAAAAAAAGCTTTCTGCCTGATAATAAAATTGTCCTTTATTTTTTTACTCTTTCAGGGTTGCTTTTCACAAAGGAATCCCAATTGTTTTTGGAAGTTTTTGAAAACACGGTTTTATTTTGATAATGATGGCAAATGGCAACCGCAAGTGCATCTGTAGCATCGTAAAACTCAGGTTGCTCTTTCAAATTAAACATATTTTGTAGCAGTATGGCCACTTGCTCTTTGCTGGCATTTCCATTGCCAGTTACCGATTGTTTTATCTTCTTTGGTGAATATTCTACAACCGGAATGCCCCTTGCCAATGCTGCAGCCAAAGCTACACCTTGAGCCCTGCCCAATTTGAGCATCGACTGAATGTTCTTTCCGAAAAATGGAGCTTCAATTGAAACAATATCAGGCATAAATTCTTCTATTACCTGGCTTACTTTGTCGAATATCTTTTTGAGTTTCAGGGCATGGTCGTCTTTATCGTATTTACTTAGGTTTATCACACCATATTGTTTCAAATTGATTTTGCTGCCTATTATTTCAATCACCCCATAACCCATTACATTTGTTCCCGGGTCTATTCCAAGTATAATTTTCTCTTGTTTCGCTGTTTCTATATTTACTTTTTTTGTATTTTCTGTGTCCAACGCTTTCATATCTAAGGTTAAAACTAATCAAAAAAACATTTTTTACGCCTTAAAAATTGGCATTACCATTGCTACCATTGGCTATTTGTATTATAGTTTTAAGAAAGATGAAGGCCTATATAGCGAAGTATATGAAATTCTTTCAAATGTAGTTTTAAAATATCATTCTTGGGAATTGTGGCTATGCATTGGGCTAATGCCTATCAATTGGGCATTAGAAGCTTACAAATGGCAATTCTTGGCTTCGAAAGTAGAAAAAATAAGTTTTGTAGACGCATTTAAAGGCACGTTGGCTGGCTTAGGATTGGGTTTTATCACGCCTCAAGCTGTGGGTGATTTTGCGGCTCGTATTTATTTTTTAAAGATGAAAAATAAAATGGAAGCCTTAGGCGCTATTTTACTCGCTCGGGTTTCGATGTTTTTTGTAGCTGTATTTTACGGCATTATTGGTTTTTATATTCTAAATAATTTTGAAGTGTTGAAAGCTTCGAGCTTTGTAGAAGAAAAAATGATTTGGCTGGTGGCTTTGCTTGCATTTGTGACGCTCACTATGATTATTCATTTCAATATTTACGACCATATTCCCTACAAACACTATAGGAAACGGTGGCTGATGTGGTTTTGGAATTCGTTTAAAGTGCTTACTCAATACAGCTACAATGATTTTTCTATCTGTTTTCTGCTATCCGTAGCCCGATATTTGGTATTTACAGTTCAATACTTGTTGTTGTTGCATTTTTTTGGGGTAGATATTTACAACATACTGATAGTGAGTGCAGTATGGATGATATATTTTGTAAAATCCATTTTTCCGACCTTCAATTTCTTGAATGATTTGGGCGTACGAGAGGTGTCGGCAGTATATTTTTTAAGTCAGTTGGGCGTTTCCAATTCCGATGCTGTGCTTTCGAGCCTTTGCTTATGGCTCATAAACATTCTGATTCCCACCTTAGCAGGAACGGCAATACTTTTAAGTGCAAAATATAGAAAAGTCTAATATCGAAATAACTAATTTGCATTGTGTATATATTGTTATAATTTAGATTAAAATCATATAATGAGATGGCGTTTGATACTACTATCATAAAAAAAATATGGAAACAAGCTAGTGAAAACAATGAAATCACCAGGCTTCAGGTATTGGAAAACGCCAAATATCATATAGTTTCATTCTTTGAAAGTAGAAATGTAAAAGAAGTGTTTTTATATGGCTCTGTGTTGCGAAAAGGCGAATTCAATAAAGATTCAGACTTAGATGTGGCAATTTTGGGTGGAAATTTTGCTTCCTACAGGTATGATGGTTTACTTGAATTTGATAAAAAAATAGGGGTAAAATATGTTGATGTGATTGAAATGGAAGAATGTAGCTTTACAGATTTGATCAGGAAATACGGACTAAAGTTAATTTAATGAAAAACGTTGCTAAGATTTCAATCTTAATTGATACTTTCAAGAAAGAAAGAGCAAGCCTAGAGCATATTTTTAGTAGAGTAAGTTCTCATTATGCCACAGATGAAGAGACAACGGTGTACTTAGCCTATCAAATTCACAACTATTATTCATGTTTTGAAGAATTAGCAAAAGGTGTAGCTAAGGCATTTGAAAATAATATAGAGGATTTTTCAAAATACCATAAAGAGCTTATTTATAGAATGAAATTAGATTTACTGGGATTTCGCCCTGCGTTAATTTCAGAAAATGCGGCAGTGCTATTAGATGAAATTTTGAAATTTCGACATAGATTTCGACACGCCTACAACTATCAATTGAATCCTGCAAAAGTAAATGAGCAAAGGCAAAATGTATTGGCATTAGCCTTTTTTTTAAATGCAGATTTAGACAAATTTGAGTCTTTTCTGCTTGAGAATTTGGCAGTTTAAAAAAAAATTCTATTTCTGAAAATACCGCTTATAAACAGGCACACGATATAAAAACTGTAAATACATAAATGGATAAAAAAGCAAATCGGTGATTATTGTTCCCGTGGAAAAATTAATGTCGTCAACTATATAAGTATTGAATTCATCCGCTTTCAGAAGCAGATGCTTGTGGTGCCATTTAGTTAGGAAAAATGGCAGTTTTATGCCTTTGTCAATAAAGTATATCTCGTTATCGGTCTGTGTATTTTCTATGATTTCGGCATTCCAGTATTGTGGGAAGAAAGGAATAAGTAATTTCAAATGCACTTCATCACCTTTTATACAGCCATCGAAGCGGAGCAACTCAACTTTAGGAAATGGTGGACTGAGTTTTAAAAATAATTGCTTGTCAAAACCTTGCCATACCGTTTGCAATGAACTATTTACTAAGGTTTTGATTTTTATTTTCAATTGTGTATCGAAGGGGTAGGAAAATAAAGAAAGTGGTATCTGCATTGATGAATATAAAGCTCATTACCAAGTTGACGATAAACCAAACGATGTTGGTCATCTATTCTTCTTGACCAAAAGCCACTCAAATTACCTTTAAGAGGTTCTGGTTTGCCGATACCTTCAAAAGGATGTCGCAAACAATCTTTTATTAATTCGTTTACTCTTTTTAGTGTTTTTTTATCTGTGAGTTGCCAATGCAAATAATCATCCCAAGCATTGGTTTGCCACCTTAAATCCATTTATTATTCAAATAGATTGTGGATATGCGACACACCAGCTTCAAATTCAGCAATGGAATCAATTAAACGCTCTCTATTATTTGCAGACTTCATCAGATAAATAGTTTCATTAAAGGAGTTATATTCATCTAATGAAATTAACACCACGTTGTTATTATTATTTCGGGCTACTATTACAGTCTCTTTATCGTTACTTACTTTATCTAGATTACTTTTAAGGTGCGTTCTAAAATCGGTGTAATTAATAATTTCCATAATTAATTCATTATATAAGTACAATAATACGTACTTAAAATGATTTTTTTGTTCTTCGTTGACTTTTCATTTTCACATACAATAAAAATAATTACTTGTCAAAACCTTGCCATACCGTTTGCAATGAACTATTTACTAAGGTTTTGATTTTTATTTTCAATTGGAACGCCTTTATTTTTATTCAAAAATAGTAGAAAGCGTAATTGAAAAGCCTTCAAGAACGTCTTCTCCAGTTAAATTTTGATTGAATGCAACTACTGCAATTTCATGATTGTGATAAATAACCGTAATTCCCGTTTCTGGATTAATCAGCCAAGCTAATCGACAACCATTATCCATCCATTCCTGCATTTTTATTTTCAAAGATGGTAATGAATCTGATGGCGATTTTATTTCTATCACAAAATCAGGGCAAAGAGGTGGAAATTGCTCTTGTTCTTTTTCGGTTAATGCTTGCCATCTTTCCTTTCGAATCCAAGCGGCATCAGGTGAACGCACTGCAGTATTGGGCAGTTTGAATGCCATAGAGGAATCAAAACAAACTCCCAACTTCAGTTTTCTATTCCAAATTGTAAGTTCAGCTAATACCTCACCATTATAATATCCGATTTTCCCTCCTGTACTTGATATAACAATAATATTAGTTTCGGAATCACGCTCAAACTTTAGGTTTCTATTGTCCAAACAAAAATGGTAAAACTCTTCATCTGTAAAACCGCCAAGGCTATGCGTATCTAGCACTATCGATCCTAATTCTTCAAGCATACTCATGTTATAGACAATTAAAAATTCTTCTACAATTTTCTTTCTACATCAAAATTTTCCATCAAATCCGACACTTTTTTCACGAATGAGCCTCCCAATGCCCCATCGATTATCCTGTGATCGTACGAATGTGAAAGAAACATAAAATGGCGTATACCAATTGTATCGCCATAGTTGGTTTCGATTACGGCAGGTTTTTTGCGAATAGCACCTGCCGCCATTATAGCAACTTGTGGCTGCACAATAATAGGCGTACCCATTACATTTCCAAAGCCTCCAATATTTGAAATGGTATAGGTGCCATCGGTGGTATCTTCAGGTTTCAGCTTATTATTTCTAGCCTTTTTTATAAGCTCGTTTACGTATTTGGTAAGCCCTACAATATTGTATCGGTCTGCATTTTTCACCACTGGTACTATCAAATTACCATCTTGCAAAGCCACTGCCATGCCAATGTTAATGTCCTTTTTTACTATAATTTTATCGCCTTCAATAGATGAATTTACGAGTGGAAATTCCTTGAGAGCTTTTGCGATGGCTTCAATAATAAGTGGAGTATAAGTAATGCCTTCTCCTTCTTGCTTCAGAAAATCATGCTTAATTTTATTTCTCCAATACACCATGTTCGTTACATCAGCTTCCACAAATGATGTGACTGTAGCCGAAATTCGTTGCGAATCCATCATTCTTTGGGAAATGATTTTTCGCATCCAGTCCATTTCTATAATTTCATGCTCTCCGGCATAAGAAATGGCTAGTTTTACAGCTACCAAAGGCTCTGTTTTTGGAAATTCTTGTTTAGCCAATTCTTCTGTTTCAACAATAGTTTTCTCTTCCGGAGTGGCAGCAGATTCTTCAACTAATTTTGGAGTTGCTGGCTTGGCAGTTCTATGTTTAAGATAATCTAAAATATCATTTTTGGTTACTCTATGTTCTTTTCCCGTGCCAGGTACACGCTCCAGTTCCTGCATTCCAATGCCTTCTTCACGTGCTATATTCAACACCAAAGGCGAGTAAAATCTGCCTGGCTGTGTGGGTGTAGCAGTTGATTGTGCGGTATATGATTTGGCAATATGCTCAATATCGGCCACTATTTTTTCGGCAGCTTTGGGAGCATCTCCGTTACTTTTGTGCTTTGATTCTGCCAATATTTCAGTAGCTATAATAGCAATAGTTTGCCCTACTTTTGCTATTTCGCCCTCCTGTACCAATATCTCTTTCAAAATACCTCCTTCAACAGCAGGCACTTCGGTATCTACTTTGTCGGTAGCTACTTCAAGCACCGATTCGTCACGCTCTATTTTATCTCCTACTTTTTTTAGCCAGCGAATTACACTTGCCTCAATAATGCTCTCGCCCATTTTGGGCATTACCATTTCTACCAACGACATAGGAATAAATAGTTTGTTATAATTAATAATCCAAAAACGCGAATTATATTCGTCAGCAAAAATAGGCTTTAATTCATATTTCTACACCCAAAATTCATAATTCCTTGAAGCTTCCCATCACTGCCATTGTGCTTACTTTTAATGAAGAAAAAAACATAAAGGCCTGCCTTGAAAGTATACTTGATTATGTAGATGAAGTTGTGATAGTAGACTCGGGTTCTACGGATGCCACATTGGAAATACTCAAAGCCTACAAGGTGAGCGTGTATTCGCATCCGTTTGAAAACTATTCCTTGCAACGCAATTGGGCATTTTCAGCAATTGAAATCACAAACAATTGGATACTTAATATCGATGCCGACCACAGAGCTACAGCTGAATTGATATCTGAATTGCAAGGAAAATTTAACGCTGGCATTGCACCCCAAATCAACGGATTTATGGTGTCGAGAAAAACTATTTTTATGGATAGATGGGTAAAATATGGAGGGCATTACCCTACTTATCATGCCGTGATGTTTAGAAATGGCAAAGGGCATTGTGAGCAGAAAAACTACGACCAGCACTTTGTGATAGATGGCAAAACTGAGATTTTGAAAGGTGATATAATTGATATTATAACCGATTCACTTTCAAATTTCACCCTAAGGCATAACAAATGGGCATCACTTGAGGCCGAAGAGGCAGTAAATGACCTAAAATCAGAAGGCATTTTTATTAAACCAAATAAAAATGGAAACCCAATGGAAAAACGCAGGTATATGAAACACAAATACTATAGCTATCCGATTTTCTTGCGAGTTTTTATATATTTTATCATTCGATACATTATTAAAAGAGGCTTTTTAGATGGCAAAGAAGGTTTAATATTCCATTTCCTGCAAGGCTTTTGGTTTAGGCTTTTGGTAGATGCTAAAATCTATGAACTTCAAAAACGCAAGCTACAGAAATGAAGAAAGTAGATATATCGGCCTATAATAATTCGTGGTACAATCCCGGAGCTGGAGCTGTAAAAAGAACACTTTGGTATTTCATCAATGCTTTTATTCTTAATTCAACCTTATTGCCATTCAATTCACTAAAAATAAAATTGCTGCAACTATTTGGAGCTAAAATCGGCAAAGGAGTAACTATAAAACCTTCGGTAAATATCAAATACCCTTGGTTATTAGAAATAGAAAACAATGTCTGGATTGGCGAAAATGTATGGATAGACAACTTAGCTATGGTTCGAATTGGTAGCAATTGCTGTCTATCGCAAGGGGCAATGTTGCTTACGGGCAATCACGATTTCACAAAGCCCCATTTCGATTTAATTCTAAAGCCAATTACCCTTGAAGATGGCGTATGGATTGGGGCTAGAGCTATCGTTTGCCCCGGAGTGGTATGTGCATCACATTCCATTTTGACTGTCAATTCCGTAGCATCTGCCCCTTTGGAGGCTTTTAAAATATACCGAGGCAATCCAGCGGTCGCAGTAAAGGAAAGAGTGATTTTTGATTTTTGACAGACAGTATTTTAAAGACTATATCTTTTCAAACAGCTTTAATAATCCAAAAATAAGCCCAGTTTGACCAAGCAACGCCCCAACCATCCACATAGCCATTACTGATTGGGTTTTGTAGGCCATGGCTTCTATTTTCAATATTAAATTTTCTTCCAAAGCATCAACCTTCATTTCTAATTTTTCAATGCGTTTATTTACCTCATCTATATCACGTTTGGTAGCCACTTCATCTTTCGAAGCCGTTTTGATATAGTCTAAAAACGCATCTGCATCTTCTTTGGTAAAACTATATTTCTGTAAAATATCGTAAGCTTTAAATTCTAATGATTTCATAACTTCAAATTTAGTAAATCTAAATGCATTGCCCAATTTATCCGCATTAAATCAACTTGGCATGTGTAGTTATCCACCGAGTAGGCAGCTCACCTTTGGTAGCTATTTCATAGTCGCTATAGCTGCAAGGAATTACTGAAACCCTCGCATATTTCGATTTCTCAATAGGAAACGGCACTTCCATCCACCATTTTTCAGTGAATTTGTGCTTGTAAAATACAATGCGTTGAGGGTTGTTTTTCATCGTTACAATATATTTGGCATATTCATCGCTTTGAAAATCGAAATCGGGTTTGCGATTGTAGTAGCCCTCTACAAAATACCAAATCATGGTGGCTATTACCGAAGCCGTAGCCCCTTTAAAATCGTATGCGGGGTTGTATTCATAAATTCCAAAAGAACTTAATTTATTGTTATTGCCTGCATACCAGGCTATTTGGCAGGCTTCTTCGCCCGTAAAGCCAAAAGGGGTTGCATTGGCATTGCCTGGGGCATCGCTCATCCGAATAGAAGTAATGTCGATACTCATCATGTCGGCTTGGCGAATTACAGGTTCTATTTCGTCAATTTTATCTTTTACCTGCCCTATTCTGTAATTCTCAAAATACAATCTTTCCAAAATATTGAGAGTTTCAGGGTCGTTGAGAAACGATTGATAACCCAAATTCGCAAAGTTGAATAGGTAATTGGGCTCGTGCATCATTAGCCTATGGGTATGATGGCGATTGTAGCCGAGGGTATTTTCACTTTCCAAATCAAGAACGGCATCTACATTCACCACCGAAATAAGCTTTTCAAATTGCTCATAAGCCAAATATTGGCCATAATCCATATCGTGTGTGCTGCCAATAAGTAAGGGAATTACATTATATTGGAGCAATACTTCACATACTTCTTTTATTCTCAGGTAGCTGTCTTCGAGCTTTACACCGTTTCTGATATTGCCCAAATCTACTATTCGGTAGCTTCCAAGCCCTTTTTTGAGGCGATAAAGTTTTTTTCTAATTTCATCGGGGGCCTGCTCTATGCCTTGTGTATAAATATTGCCTCTGTCTTCAGTAAGGCCTATAATTGCAATATCGGCATTTTTCCAATCAGGAAATTTTTCGCTGTGTATCCTAATGTGATTATAAAAAGAATGATGGTCTTGAATAGTTTCGTAAACAGATTCATTTACAATGTCGAAGAAAATTTTCAGTTCCACAGGCGGAAATAGTTTGGGTTATAAATTCAAAGTTAGGTGAACAAATGAAACTTGTGCTTTATGTGAGTAAAAAAATGATTGATTCAACGCTCAAATTAAAGTTTAGAAAGTTTGTAATCGTATTTTTACGCTCTCACGTAAATATTCAATTTATTGAATGCTAGTAAATTTCAAATTGCCGTAATTGGAGGCGGTGCAGCTGGGTTCTTTGCCTCTATTTCTGCATCAGAGGCCAACCCTAATGCCCAAATAATGATTTATGAGAAAACTTCTAAGCTGCTACAGAAAGTAAAAGTGTCTGGAGGTGGGCGATGCAACGTTACTCACCATTGCTTTGCAAGCTACAAACTAGCGAAAAACTACCCCAGAGGGGAGAAGCAACTCAATGAATTATTCAAAGTTTTTCAAGCCAAAGATACAGTGGCATGGTTTGAAGCCAGAGGTGTAAAACTTAAAATTGAAGCCGATGGCAGAATATTCCCCGTTTCTGATAGTTCACAGACTATCATTGATTGCTTTGTAGATGAAATTAGAAAGCATGGCATTCAGATACATACCAATTTTGCCATTGAGAAGGTAACTAAAGTTGGCAATCAATTTCATTTGCAATTTTTAAATGGTGAAAAAGCACAAGTAGATAAGGTAATCGTGGCTACAGGTGGTTACAACAATATTCATTCGTATCAATATTTGTCAGATTTGGGGCATGGCATTATTTCACCTGTGCCTTCTTTATTTACATTCAACGACAGCCAAAAATACTTTGCCGAACTCAGTGGAATTTCCGTGCCTAACGGTATCGTAAAAATTGCAGGTACAAAGTTTGAGAATTTCGGCCCATTGCTCATCACGCATTGGGGCTTAAGCGGCCCAGCTGTAATAAAGCTTTCAGCTTGGGCTGCCGAATATTTAGCCTCACAATCTTATGCTTTTACCGCATTGGTAAATTGGACAGGAATTGATAAGGAGGAGGAATTGAAAACTCAGCTGGCAACTTTTAAAAATAATCATCCCAAAAAGAAAATAACCACAAACCCATTGCTTGAAATACCAGCTCGATTGTGGATGAAAATTAGTGAATTGGCGGAGATTGAGGAAAATAGAATATGGGCTGAAATAAGCCAAAAACAATACAATAAGCTCATAGAAAATCTTTATAGATGCACCTTTTACATCAAAGGGAAAACAACTTTTAAAGATGAATTTGTGACATGCGGAGGTATAGACTTAAGCGAAATCGACCTTACAACTATGGAAAGCAAATTAATTTCAGGGTTGTATTTTGCAGGTGAAGTGCTCAATATAGATGGCATTACGGGGGGATTCAATTTCCAATCGGCATGGACAACCGCATGGATAGCAGGAAAAAGTGTGCATTCAAAAGAAGTTTAAAATGAAAATCAAACACATATTATTTTTCATTTGGCTTTCGGCTTTCACTTTTGTATTTGCCCAAGTACCCATTCGTGTCACATCTTGGAATTTGTGCAATTTCGGCAAATCAAAGTCCGATTCTGAGATTGTATTCATTGCAAATACCATTAAAAACACTGATATTTTGGCTATTCAAGAAGTGTCAGATAACTACTATGGAGCCCAAGCAGTAGCCAAATTAGCTGACGAATTGAATAGAACTGGCTCGAAATGGGCTTATATTTTAAGTAACCCCACGCATGGTAAAGGAAGCGAGCGGTATGCCTATTTGTGGAAACCATCTATAGTAAAATTAAAAGGCAAGGCTTGGCTCGAAAAGTCGCTCGACAATCAGATAGATCGAGAGCCATTTATGGCTCGATTTGAATTAAAATCGGGTAAAACAGTTTTGCTGAGTACCATTCACGCAGTGCCAAAAGCAAAAGAACCTTGGAAAGAGTGTAAATATTTGTATAAACTTAACGATTGCTACAAAGTAGATAATCTGCTCATTATGGGCGACTTCAATCTTTCAGAGCGAAACGATGCTTTTTACAAATTGAAACAAAGCAACATCTGGCCTGCATTAATCAACTTCAAAACATCTATAAAAATGGAGATGAGAGAGGGCGAAAAATTTGCCAACGAATACGACAATATTTTTATAGACCGCACAGAAATAAAGCTGCTCAATGCAGGCAGAATAGATTTTACCCTTCCTTTCATCTCGCTAAAAGAAGCCCGAAAAATATCAGATCACGTGCCGGTGTATGCCGAAATTAGATTGTAGCTTTCCCCCACTTTAGCATCATTTTTTTCTGCTTTGAAATTAACTTTCAATTAGTCAGCAGACAACACTGGTTTGGCTTAATGGCAATGTTTTTCATTTGAACATTTTTGCTAAATTTGAATCGTGTGCTTCGTGGCGATATTGGCAGTTTAAATTGGCCACAATGCCAAGTTGCATAAAGTAGGTACTCATTCTAAAACAGATTACATATGCAAATAACTGCAAAAAACCCAGACACATACATCGATCAATTGCCTAACGAAAGAAAGGAAGGAATAAATAGACTTCGAAAAGCGATCCTTGACAATTTGCCAAATGGATTTGTTGAAACAATGAGTTGTGGAATGATTGGTTTTGTAGTTCCGCATTCCATCTATCCAAACGGTTATCATTGTGACCCCAAACTGCCATTGCCATTTATAAGTATTGCATCACAGAAAAATTTCGTATCGGTTTACCATATGGGTATGTATGCTGACAAACAGTTATTAGAATGGTTTACTTCAGAATATCAAAAGTATTCGAAGACAAAATTGGATATGGGAAAAAGTTGCATTCGGTTCAAGAAAATCAACGAAATACCTTATGAACTTCTAGGTGAACTTGCAGGAAAAATGAGTTTAAAAGAATGGATTGAAATTTATGAAACCGTTGTAAAAACATGATATTAGAGAAATATTGCTTCACATTAGATTTGAAAAACGATGAACTTATGATTGATGAATATATCGAAATTCATCTAAATGTGTGGGCTGAAATATTGGAAGGAATAAGATCGGTTGGTATTTTG
>CAZMFZ010000044.1:0-25493 GCA_964565665.1 uncultured Bifidobacteriaceae bacterium
CCAAAAGCCTGAATACATTCATTATTTCCCAATTATTGATGTCTTTAAAATCGGTAGCAAACACAAATTCAGTTTTTGGTTCAAGCTTTCCATGATAACCTGCAGGAATGGCTAAAACTGGAATTTTTCTCTTTTCCATTATTTCTGATGTATTGGTATCAAAATAATTAATGTAATCATGTGCACCCTCGGTACCCATAATTACCATTAGAGCTTCATTTTCTTTAGCAAATTCTACAATAAAAGTGTCAAGTGCCGAAGCGTTTTTAATATGTGTTTCGAATGTTAATAAAGGGTGATTGTTTAATTCTTTTTTTAATTCATTCATCTTTCTGAGAATAGAATCAGGAATATCAACATTGCCATAATGAATATCATATATTGGAGTAGTGGTGATAATTTGTTCAGGACGCTGGATATATATTATTTCCAATTTAGCATCAATAAGACTGGCAACGTGAATAGCATAGCGAATGGCATTACTAGCACATTCTGAAAAATCTGTTGGAACAATGATACGTTTCATTTATAGTGTTTTTTAGTTTGTAACTAAATTATAACACCGTAAAAGTGAATATCTTTTCAGCGAAAAGCCTTACATAAATTTGGAAATAGTTTATATAAATCACAGGTTTTCGAGCTATAAGATGTGTTACTAAAACTGTGATATTGCTCTGGGATGGCTCTCCCCCTATTTCTCCTCCATTTCGTGGAATTACTGATAGGGGTAACTAAGGCCTAAATTATCGGCATTGCATTATAAATGTTGTAGCTTAAATTTTTATATTCCAGTAGGCTACTGCCAATTCCTATCTATAATTGAAGCTGTAATCCCTACTTTAATAAGTACAGACCTGCTAGGAACAATCAACCGCTATCACTTTAGTAAAGTCTTTGGAAGCATTAATAAAAACGGAATGCTCTCTTCGTATTTTATTTCATATAGTTTACCCCTATTTGCAAATTTTCTTAGTAGCTGGTCAGTTCCTTACTGGTTTAAGTGTTACGAAGGATTACTTAAACTGGTAATGTTAAATTTTTTTGGTAAAAATATATGCTTTCATCTACTTAGATTACAAAAAGAGCCCATCCGTTGCAAGACTGCTAACATAATAAAAAAAAGCGGTGAGCTTACGCCCACCGCTTTCGATTAGAATCAATTCTAAATCAGCTTATTTCTTCACTATAATTTTTACTGTTTTGGCATAGTCACCCGATTTTATTTTCACCAAGTAGATGCCATCTACCCAATTTTGTAAATTGATGGCTTTGTTTTCTGTGGTTTGAAAAGCATCTACTAAAGTGCCGATTGAAGATATAATTTGAACATCTACCGCTTCTGTTGAATAGGTTTCGATATTTAAAATATCAGAAGCAGGATTAGGATAAACCGTTACTTCAGCGGAACTGGCAGGATCAAATTCCAAACGTGCTGAGCTTACTATATTCACTGTATAATCTTCCACTTCTCCGTAGCTAAATGTTTCGCATGAAGTAGGAACAGCATTGTATTTCATAGAAACACGCATTGTAGTTGCACCTGTTGTTGCAAAAGAAGGTACTGTAAACGAACCCGAAGCACTGGTAGCTGTTGAGGCTGTTTTAGAGAAAACCAATTCGCCAGAGTCGTTGAAGTCACCATCTTTGTTGTAGTCTATCCACACGGCAAAGCCTTCGCTATAAGCTGTTGAAGTCCAACCAGGGAAAATGGTGATAGTGTTTGTAGAACCAATTGCCACATTTGTACTTAAGTTCGTGTAGCTTCTGTAGCCAGCATTGGCACCAGAGGTATTATTGATGCTTCCCAAAGTAACCCTGTTTATATATTCATCAGCCACACTGTTGCCTTTTGACGCACAATAAGTAATGGTGGTTGGGGGTGGAGTAGTGCCGCCAGATGTGATAGACACTGTATAATCTTCCACTTCGCCATAGTCGAACGCTTGGCAAACTACTGGAGCAGCATTGTAACGCATGGCTACACGCATTCTAGTGGTAATATTGGCAGTTGTAGAAGGTATGGTGAATGTGCCTGTTTTCAAACCATTGGCAGCCGAGCCACCATCGAATAACAATTCACCTGCATCAGCAAAATCTTTGTCATTGTTCAAATCAACCCATATTCTCCAATATTCTGGATATGCCGAAGATGAGTAACCTGGTGTAAGCGATACATTCAGGGCTGTTCCTTTGGCAAGGGTTGCGGTGGTAGATGTAAAATCGGCATACCCTGCATTTGCAGCTGAAGTTTTGGTAAATGAGCCGATCGTAACCCCAGCTATCCATTCGTCAGCAATGCTGTTTCCTTTCATAGTGCAATATAAAGTAGTACCAGGTACAGTGCCAGGAGGAGGAGTAGTGCCACCAGAAAGTCCATAGGCTTCATCAACCAATTCGGGAAAATCAATATAAGGATTTCTGCTGCCTTGGTATTGGGCTACTTTGTTGTTTCTATCTATTTCATCAGCATCAACCGGATCGGCCAAATGCCATTGGTAAAACATATTGATGTCGCCCACTTTGCTTAAAGGTCCTGCTTGGGTAGGATACATATTATAAAAGTAAAATATCGAACGGGCTACATTTCCTTTGTGATCTTCTCTTGGTTCAAATGATGAATTTGCATATTCACTCCATTCATTGATGGCAGAAGTAGGAATAGTTGTTTGTGAAGCAGTCGAACGCATCCATTTTTCAGTAGAAGAATCAGCAATATCTTTGAAAGGATGATTGGATCGTGTAGAATTCCAGTTGGCATACGTAGGGAACAAATGGTGAATATCTGACTTCATAGGTTCCGCCTCTGCAAAGAAACTTTGCGGAATAGTATGTTCACAGTTAAGTGGAGCAGGGTTAGAACCAGTTCCACCATAAGTCCAACTTACCACCAAGCCACTGTACACACATTTAAGTGAGTTGTTCTTGTTATCGATAAAGTTGTACATTTTCACTCTGGCATTTGTATAGCCAAGTTGTATATGTTTTCCATTGTAATTATTGGCTTTAAACCAATCGCGCAGCGCCTGACCAGATAAGCCGGCAGGGGGAGTAATTTGAGCAAATCCCAAATTTGCCATCAATAAGAAGGCAACCACTTGGGAGGAAATTTTGTAAAATGTTGTTTTCATGTTTTGGTTTTATTTAAAGTACGCTGCAAAACTATGGCATCATCAACGGCTAAAAAATTACAATACAAGTCCAATAGTAAACTTAGAAAATTTGCCATAGCACGGTTTCTCTTCGTTCCTTAAAGTAAAGATTACAATTATTTAATGATTAGAATATTTTCAGGAAACAGTAAATGCCTATTTTTAAAAAAAACTAAGAGGTATTTATTTGTAGCAATTTTCCAAAAATAGTAAAGTAGGTATGGATACCATCTCGGAATTAATTTACATCATCGGCCAAAGAAGCGTGAAACAGCTAGACCTGAAAATTCCAAATGGGTCGAAGTTAAGGACATTGTACGATTCGGTAAAAAATAAAACGGTGCTAAATGATGATGAGGCTTCCCAACTTATTTACAAGGAAGATGCCAGCTCAAAAAGCTACTTGATGCTCAAAAAGAACCTGAAAGACAAGTTGTTTGAATTGCTATGGTCGTCAGAAGAGGAGAGTACACACATTCTAAATTTCAAATTTGAACTTCGAAGAAAGTTATACCTAACTGAAATTATGTTGGCGGCCAACGTATTTCACAATGCGGAGAAAACACTGATAAAAACAATTCAGGAAGCCAAAGAGAATGAACTTCTGGATGTTTTGATTGATGCATTGAAGCAAATGAGATATTTGTACTTTTTGAAAGGCGATGATAAAAAATACAAAAAATACAACGATGAATACCTAATTGCACAACATCAAGCCATTCAAGTAGAGAAAGCCCAGGCCATTTGGGAAAATATTGAGTGCAAAATAAAATATGTTTTGCAAATGGATAAAGAGGTAATGAAGCTTACCTATGAAGGGTTAAAGGAAATTGGCGACAACATGGAGTCCAACCCCTACAAAGCGCTAAAAATATATCATATAAAGCTCAATATGCTTATTTACAAATATGAAAGAGAATATGCCAAGGCAATCTACGCACTGGGTACACTTACCAGTTTACTCAAAGAATATCCACACATAGAACTTCATATAAGTGAATTTGAAATACTGTTTAATAAAGCGTGGTTTTTCCGAAGTATGGGTAAGCTTGATGAATCGCTAGATTGCCTAAATAATCTACTCTCCATGTCCAGCTACGAGGCGTTTACACGATATGATGTACAGGCTTTGCATGTAGATGTGTTGCTTAAACTTTCCATGGTTGATAAGGCTTACCAAGCGGTGACAGAAGTAAAAAATTCCCATCAGTTTGAGTATTTGCACGCCACTGATCAGGCCCATTGGAAAATCCTGTCAGGATATGTGTACTTAGCTAGTATATTGGTTTATCAAAAAGTTGGGGACGATCCTTTTCAAATTTTCAATAAAAAAAATGCCCTCTTGGTGTTAGAATTAGAATGCAGACCAATAATGAAAGATAAACTGGGCTACAACTTGCGGTTTATCGTGCTGAAACTTTTGCTACTCATCATTCAATCGAATTATAAATTGGATTGGGATGCTTCATTTGTAACTACGTACGTGCATCGATATGTAAGCAAAAGTCCCGAAAAGCGAACCTTGCATTTTCTTCGGATTTTTATGAAAGTGGTTGGCCTTCATCTTGGCGATTCCATCAATCAACACACTAAAAAACTATATAAAAAAATAGACAAACACGAAAAATACGCTTATGATATTTGTGAATTGTTGCCTTATCCATTTATAATAAAGATATTATTGGCACTTGCCGAACAATCCAAAAGAGGTGCGGCAAATTAATCAAACTATTCATATTTTTTGCGTTTATAGTATTTTAACTTTTAAGAGGCAGTTCACTATAATCTATAAACCAACTAACTCATCTATGCCATATCTTCCTGCAGAAGCTTTCATGTAAATGATTTTAAATGTTCTTTTAGAAGGAGAAGGCGGATGTTTCATAATTCAAATTCTATGGTATATTTCTTCAAATTGAATTCTCATCCTATCGCCCCAAACTCCATTTTCAACTCTAATTCCGCAGGAAACGACCATATTAATTTCTGATCCTAATGGCAGATTCAAAATGCGTCTCACCATTTTGCTATCGAAGCCTTCCATCGGGCAGGTATCGTACTTTTCATTGGCCATTGCTAACATAAAAGTTTGTGCTGCCAAAGCACAGGATTTGTGAACCACTACCCGCATATCGCACTCAGATACTTGGTAAACGATTGGCCTAAATAGTCCGACTATGGTTACCAAGATTTTTCTAATCATTCCCATTATTCCCAACAACCGGAAATATAAAAACGGCATGATTATTCTGTAGTACAATTTCCACTGTTTAGTTCTTTTCTCTTGTTTGTCCTTCGGGCTGTTTTTTAGTACATTTTGGGTTTCCAAGGCTAACACTTTTTTGGTTCTTTTCCGATACAAATCTTGCCTTGTCACAAATACCACCATTTGTTGGGCGGTAGCAGCCGTTTGTTGATTTAAGCAAGCAACTGATAGCTTTTTCATTATTTCAGGATTTGCAACATGATAAAACTCCCAAAGTTGCATATTAGAACTGTTCGGGGCCAAAGAAGCCAGTGCTAAGCAATTTTTAACACTTTCTAAATCAATCGGAATATCACTGAAATGTCTTACCGAACGTCTGTAATGTGTTAATTCTTCAAAATTCATGGTTATGGATGTTTAACGGTGTCATAATTGCCTTTTCCTGCTAATCTATAATTTTGAAAATCCTCTTGAGTGTTTGCATTAATACGATGGGCACGAGGCTTGTACCCACTATTATCAACCACATCAAACCTGTCAGAGTTTCTAGTCCAATGATTTTTTTTAGCGCGGGCGTAAAATAAAAAACGGCCATGATAGCGATACACAGCACCAAAGCATACCATACAAATTTGTTGCGCGTTACTTCGTTATTTATAAACGATGTTTTGCGTGATGACAAACTAAATACGTGCCAAAGCTGCGCAAGCGACAGACTGAAAAAGGTGATATTGTTGCAAATTTTAGCATCATATTTTAGATAAAAACTGCAGTACCAACTCACTGCAATGATGGGCAAAGCCAACATGCTGGCATAGACCCCAATATTTATCCAATCTTTCTTGATAACAATGGCTTCTTTGGGGTCTCTTGGAGGGTTTCGCATAATCAGTTCATTCCCCTTGCCCATTCCCAACGCCAAAGCAGGGAAAATATCGGTAACCAGATTAAGAAACAGAATTTGCAGGGGCAGAATTGAGAATGGAAAATTGAGCAATCCATACAAAAACACAATGAAAATCTCGCTCAGGTTGCACGAAAGTAAGTAGACAAGAAACCGCTTAATATTCTGAAAAATAGCCCTGCCTTGCTCGATGGCGGTGACTATAGAAGTAAACAAATCATCTTTCAACACCATGGCAGCCGTTTCCTTAGCTACTTGGGTGCCTCTCAGACCCATAGCTATCCCTATATTTGCTTTTTTCAAGGCTGGGGCATCGTTGATGCCATCACCTGTCATGGCTACAATATCGCCACGCTTTTGGTAAAGCGTAACCATGTCTAATTTTTGCTTGGGATTGACCCTTGCAAATATGGTGGCTGAAAACAGCCTTTCATCCGCCAAATTTCCTTCTAATTCTTTGCCGGTGATTACTACATTTTCTTTGTCAGAAAGTTTTATTTCATTGGCAATATGCAGGGCAGTAGCGGGATGGTCGCCCGTGATCATAATCACTTTTATACCTGCATCACGGCAAGATTGCAATGCGCCCACCACTTGTTTACTGGGTGGGTCTACGAAAGCTGCCAAGCCAGCTAAAGTCAATTCCTTCAAAAAATTGTTGGTTTCACCCTTGTCAGTTTCTTTGAAGGCAAACGCCAACACCCTGAAGCCTTTGGCTTGTATTTCCTCAGCTTTGGCTAAAAAGGTTTTTTTATCGGCATCCGTAAGCGGCTTTATGGCATCTTGCTGGCAATAGGAAGCGCATTTGTTAATCAATTCTTCGGCTGCTCCTTTTGCCGCAGCGAAAAATCCATTTTCTTTTTTATGCAAAGTACCCATGAGTTTTGTTTCTGAACTAAAAGCCTCCTCTGCAATTCTTGGATATTGTGTGCCAATGGCGTTGATGTCTTGCTTGCTGTCTTCTACAAATTGAAGCAGGGCTATTTCGAGCGGGTCGCCTATTTGCTTTTTGCTATCCCCTTTTTTATGTAGCGTAGCATTGTTGCATAAAGCAGCAATCACGAAGAGCTTTTCAATCCCAAATTTATTTTTCGATTCAAATAAGTTGTTGGTATCATTTTGTTCAACCTCTTTTGTTTCATCAAAAAATATAAGGCTATTTACTTTTATTTTGTTTTCGGTAAGGGTGCCTGTTTTGTCCGTAAATATGGTATTGATGCCCCCCAAAGTTTCTACAGCCGATAGCTTTTTTATCAATACATTCCTCTTTGCCATTCGCAACATGCCATAAGTGAGGGCAATGGTAGCTACAATCGGAAGCCCTTCGGGAATGGCCGCTACCGCTAAGGCAATGGCTGTTTCTATAATCAAAAACAAATCTTTGCCTTGTACCACACCCGTAATGATAAAGATGGTGGCAAATATGGCAGTAACCCACATCAATGTTTTGGTAAGTGCTTGCAGTTTTTTGTCAAGTGGTGTTTCGTCTTGGGAGGCATTTTCTACCAATGATGATATTTTTCCTAATTCGGTATAGTGTCCAGTTCCGGTTACCAATATTTTGGCATTCCCTTTTACAATGGAAGTGCCTTTGAAAACCATATTGAACGAATCGCCTAGGGAAATATCTGGAGCCAAGATTTCAATCTTTTTAGATACCGGAAGCGATTCGCCTGTGAGTGCCGATTCATCGGCTTCAAATTGATTCAGTTCGATGATTCGGCCATCAGCAGGAACGATGTCGCCAGGTTCCAATAGTAAAATATCGCCAGGCACTATTCTTTCCGATGGAATTTCATTGATGGCATTGTTTCGCCACAATTTCGATTGGCTTACATCCATTTTTTTTAATTCGTTCATGGATTTGCGGGCTTGCAATTCCATAAAAAAACCCAGAGCTGCCGTAATAAATATCACTCCAATAATGGCAAAGCCTTCTATCCAATGCTGAAAGGAGAAGGAAACGCCTGCTGCCACTACTAGCAGAACTATTATGGGGCTTTTGAACTGCTCAAACAGGATTAAAAAAATGCTTTTTTGCTTTTGTTCTTCGTAGCTGTTTAATCCGTATTTTTCAATGCGACCTTCGACATCTTTTTCTGCCAAACCAGTTTGCAGGTTTGCATTTAATAAAGTCACTATCTTTTCCATACCTACCGAATGTGGATGTTGGATAGGATATGTGTTATCTGTGGTGGCTGCCATTGTTTTATGTTTTACTCATTATACCTTATTTCTAAAAATGATTTTCCAATCGTATTAATTAAATCAGAGGCTAGCAATGAAAATTCTCCAGTTTCTTTTACCGCAATATCTCCCGCTAATCCGTGCAAGAAAACACCGGCTACGCAGGCCTGTTCAGACGTGTAATTCTGAGCTAGCAAAGCTGTTATCATTCCAGTTAAAGCATCTCCATTACCCCCTTTTGCCATGCCTGCATTACCAGTTGTGTTGCTATAAGTATTTCCATTTGGGCAAGTGATAAAAGTATAGTGTCCTTTTAATACAACATATACCTGATGCTTTTTAGAGAATTCTATTTGCAAAGTATTTCGTTCTTCTTCATTTGCTGATTTTCCAACCAAGTTTTCGAACTCCATAGCGTGTGGAGTAAAAATACTTTCGGCAGGAATCCATTTTAGCCATACTTTATTTTTGGCAATGATGTTGATGGCATCAGCATCTACGACCATTGGCTTGTCATAAGTTTGAATAATTTTTTTAAATGCCTTTGTAGTTTCTGCACTTGTGCCAATGCCACAACCAATGCCCACGACATTAAATCTTTCTAATGGAATTGAAGCTGAAATAGTTATTTCATTTTCATCACATGTCACCATTGCTTCGGGAACCGTGGTTTGCAAAATGGTGTAACCGCATCTTGGAATGTAAATGGTAAGTAAACCCACTCCTGTTCTCAAACAAGCTTTTGCAGCAAGCACAGCTGCACCCATTTTGCCAAAACTTCCTGCAAATATAATGGCGTGCCCATACGTAACTTTATGAGATTCTGGATTTCTCTTTTGAACAATACTGGCGACAAGTTTTGCAGTAATTTTTTCAGTTTGTTGCTTCATAAAATTAGTTTCTCTTTGAGTCCAAATCTTAGAAACTTGGCAAAATTGAGTTCGAGTTATTAATGCATTTTTTACTCACAAATTTTTTGGTGCCGTTAAAAATTTATGATTAATGTCTTTAAACACCATTTAATTTTTACTACTTTCTGTTTTTACTTCATTTTCTAAATGCACCCCATTTTTAAAATTGGAAATATTTTTCAGCGTAGTCATTGCTATCTGTTCCAAAGCCTCTTTTGTAAGAAAACCTTGATGAGCGGTAATTAAAACATTTGGGAATCCAATCAGTCGTAGGAGTATTTCATCTTGAATTATATTTTCAGATAAATCTCTAAAAAACAATTTTTCCTCTTGCTCATAAACATCAATTCCCAAATAGCCCATTTTTTCGTCTTTCAAGGCCTCAATGGCATCAGTGGTTTTTATTAAAGCCCCCCTGCTTGTATTAATTAACATTACTCCATTTTTCATTTTAGCAAATGCTGCGTTGTTAATAAGGTGATTTGTTTGCGGAGATAAAGGGCAATGAAGTGAAATGATGTCGGAGTTTATAAGAATTTCATCAAAAGTTTTATAAAGAACACCTTTTTCTTTCAGAGTATCAGATTCAATAATATCATTTGCC
Source organism: uncultured Bifidobacteriaceae bacterium (assembly GCA_964565665.1). Lineage (GTDB taxonomy): Bacteria > Bacteroidota > Bacteroidia > Cytophagales > UBA9547 > CAZMFZ01. The sequence continues at coordinate 9,962 of CAZMFZ010000044.1, forward strand.
AAAATTTTACAACCAAAGCCCAACATGATGTCACAAAAGGCCGTTCCTATTTTTCCAGTGCCAATAACACCTATCGTTTTATTGAAAAGATTGAAACCAGTAAGCTTTTCAACAGAAAAATTTCCTTCTCTTATTCGATTATATGCTTTATGAGTTTTGCGATTTAGCGTTAAAATAAGTGCAACCGTATGTTCTGCAACTGCTTGGGGTGAATAGGCGGGCACCCTCACAACTTTGATGTGCTTTGCTAAGGCGGCAACAAGGTCAACATTATTGAATCCTGCACATCGCAAGGCAATTAATTTAACCCCATTTTCCGATAGCTTATCTATTATTGGCTTATCGAGTTTATCGTTCACAAACACACAAACAACTTCGTAACCTTTTGCTAATTCTGCTGTGTTTGGATTTAGCGACTCCTCAAAATAGGTTAAGGTATGTTTACTATTGATATTGCATAGATCAAAATACTCACGATCATAAGATTTTGTGCTGAATAATGCTGTTTTCATTTTATTATTTTATTAGTTACTTTTTTTCTTTTTAAAACTTTTCAGATATATCATACTCGATGTTTTTTAAATTAAATTTTGCACAACTAAAATCTCCTTCTTTCGGTCTGCATACTTCTGCTCGTAGTTAAAAGTGAGCTTGGCTAACAAACCATTAGCTGTCCATTGCAATTTTTCTGAAGCCAATAGATAGGTGGGAAACCAAGTGCTTTCTGAAAGCCAACGAAGCAATTCCCCTTGGTCTACCAAATTTATAAAGAAGGGCAACCTTATATCAGTTTCGGGCAGCCCTGCAAGCTGCTGGTAGCTAAATATTTGCCAGTATGAGAGAGAATCAAAGCACCGCCTCCGCCCCCACTGCTCCTAAGCCTTAAAGTGCTAATAGTGAAATTAGAATATTCCTTCCTGATGTTGTTTTCATTATTTACTCCTTCAGTTTATTCAAATTTACCTGAATAAATTGCTCAAAACTGTTAGGCTCTTTGTTTAAAAGTTCTTTTACACAATTCGTTATTTGAGGTTCTTTTTGAAATCGAGGCAAATAATGAAGTATTATCATTACCAAAATAAGCATAGCAGGTATTTTTTCTTTTCGTTTGGCAAGATAAAACTTAATCAAATTGGGTGATTCGTAGTTTATTTTCACTTTCAAGGCTTCACTTAATTTTTCTGCCATTTCAGCGAAAGTTAACTTTTCGTTACAGGTTAGTTCGTAGCTTTTATTTAAATGGTCTTTAGATTCTGTTAAAATTTTTGCAGCTATTTCGCCAACATCTGTTACATCTACCAAAGTAAATTTTGCATTGCCGGAAGGTAAAAATATACTCTTATTCTTTACTAAATCGTTGTGCAACGTGGACGTAAAGTTTTGCATAAAATAAGCAGGACGCAAAAAAGTGTACGGTATGTCGCTCTCCACAATTAGTTTTTCAATTTTATGATGGGGAATAATTGTACTTTTTTCAACCCCTTGCACCGATAAAAATACAATGTGCTTTACCCCACAGCTATTTGACAAATTGATAAGCGGTTTAAAGTATTTTTCTACTTCAGATAATTGTGGCGGACGCAATAAAAAAAGTATATCGCATTGAGCTAAGGCTGGTTTATAAGTTGCAGCATCTGTAAAATCAAAACGCATAGTATTCAATTTATAATCTTGTAATTTTGGTTTGTCTTTTTCTAAATCAAATACACCCGCATAAATTTCAAAAGTATGAGTGAGTTTGCTCAAACCTTTTATTACCGCCATACCCACATTGCCTGTAGCACCAGTTATTAAAATATTTTTCATAATCTCCATCTTTTCGTTTTGTTGTTTACAGCTTGATTTTTTTACAAAATCTAACAGGTAATTTCCACCTGCACTTTTCTTTAAAGTCTTGCTATTATCCATTCCAACGCACGCTCACAATTATTTCATTTTTCCTTCCCCAAAATTGATAGGGAGCGTTGTAGCCTAAAAAGCGGAAGTTTCCATAATACTCAATTCCATTCGCTTTTAATGCACTTTCTAGTTTGGAAGTGTATTTTTTAATTTCCTTGTCATTGGCATAGCCACCAAATTGAATAGCTGCCACATATTCTTCTGTAGTTGTTTTAATGATGATAGACGAATCGTTTGGTTTTGGTAAATTATCTTTAGAGTAATCTGATGGCATTACAAAACTCATGGAAGATTGGGAATCATTGATGTCCATGTGCACGGGTGTTGTCATGGCAATACTTTTATTGTCTTTATTCCCTCCAAAAATATAGGAAGCCAATTTCCTAAATCCTAGGGAGGATAATTCTTTGTAGGTTTTTGCACCCATCGAAACAGTTGCCATCGTAGCTGAAGGGTACAGGCGTAACTCAAATTCTTTTTCTATTTTAATAACTCTATACGGTTGTGTTTCAGTCTTTGCCATTATAAAATAGGTTTGCGAAATGATTACTAAAATGTTTAAAAATGCAAATATTAATATAGTTATTTTCATAATCATAATATCTAATTTTTGTAATAAGTGTACTCTATTGCTTGTTCCTCGGGCTGTTGCTCACCGACCGAAAACTTTGTTTTCTGAGTACCACTTACCAAAATTAAGTCTAAGCCTATTTCAGGACTAGACAGTTTACACTACCATAACTAATTTAGTGCCATTGGATAAAACTCTCAACGGCTACAAAATAGGCAAAGCACCTTAATTACCCCACTGTGAAACGTAATAAACAAGTTAGAGTTGTTATGGAGGATTTCAATAAATATGCGTTCATGGTAATATGCATGTCTTTAATATAAGTAAAAATGGATAATGAATCACATTCAGCTTTTTTCAGGAAGGAAATAGGTTTATGTGCTTGCCTAAGTACATTTTTTGATATGGTGGTATGCTTTTTCCATATTAAGTAAATATAATTTAATAATTCAAACTAAATCCGATACCGAATCCCATATCGCTGTCGTAATGTGTTCTTATGCCCATATTTTTATTAATGATGTAGCGCAATTCTGCCAAATATTCCTTGTCTGTATTCACCATCAAACCTGCCCTTATTCTTTTTGAAATCGGAATATCTTTTCGAATTAAAGATAAACGTACAATGCCATCGTGATATACTTCCGCTTGAAAGTTTACGAGCATTGGAAGGGTGTATATAAAACCCAAACTTACAGCACTTCTATTGTCTTTTTTGTTTGTCTGACCAAATGCGTTTTTTTCTTGGCCGTCAATTCCCATTTTTCTATACCGCCAATCAAAACCTACGAAGGGCATAAACCATTGCATTTTACCGACATATCGCCCTATATGGGTTTCTGTTTCGTAGCCGTGCTTGTCGTTATAACCCAAACGCCAATCTGTGCCTATGCTCCAACGTGTGTTTGAAAGCATTGCCATACCATCGTTTCCATTGGTGGCAAAGTCGTTTTCTGCCATAAAGTGAAACATACGGTCATCGGCAAAAAGCATACGTTTTGCAAGTCTTGGATTGGGGATTTCAGGATTAACGGGTTGGTTTTCGTAGGAAAAAACCCTTCCCATTCCAGCCATCATGTGGTATAAAACATGGCAATGAAAAAACCAATCGCCATATACATTTGCATTGAATTCAAGTGTATCGGTCTCCATAGGCATAATGTCAACCACATTTTTTAAAGGTGAATATTTGCCTTTCCCGTTGAGTAGTCTGAAATCATGGCCGTGCAAGTGCATAGGGTGCCGCATCATGGAGTTGTTGTGAATAATAATTTTTACGTTTTCACCTTTTTTGATCAGGATTTTGTCGGCTTCCGAAATCACTTTATTATTTAGACTCCAAACATAGCGGTTCATATTTCCACTGAGTTCAAATTTTAAAAGCTTAGTAGGTGCTTCTGGCAAAGTGGTATTGATGGTCGATTTCAGCATGGCGTAATTCAATGTTTTGGGTTTGGAAATTGCCTTTTCTGTATGCCCAGAATGTTCCATATCCATTCCTTCCATCTTTTTTTTTGTTCCCTCTTCGGTGGTTATTGGGCTGCTTCCCGTCACTTCAGGGTACATCACCGAGTTCATGTCCATTTTATTTAGGCTCATTTGCATGCCCATATCGTCCAAATTTCCATCCATTTTCATCATTCGGTTCATCATTTTCATGCCTTCAAAATATTTGAGTTTGGGCAATGGTTTCGCCAATTGTTTTGTACCCTCTCCTACAAATAACGAGGCAGATTTTATCCTGTCTTCGGATGTGGCTAAAAATTCATAGGCTTTGTTCTCCTCAGGAATGGGTACGATAATATCGTAGGTCTCCGAAACGGCTATCAGTAACCTATCAACTTCCACTGGTTCTACATCATTTCCATCGTTGGCTACTACCGTGATTTTACCACCTGCATACGTGAGCCAAAAATAGGAAGAAGCACCACCGTTGGAAATGCGGAGGCGAAGCCGCCTAGCCCCCGAAGGGGGAAAATGAGAAGCTACATTTTTACCGTTAATGAGCAATTTGTCATAATATACATCGCTGACATCCATGGCGTTCATTCGTTTCCACTCATTTACAATTTTGGTTTTGAAATGCCCAGCTCTTATGGCTTCTGTGTAGCTCTGGGTTGTTCCCTTTCTTATCGCAAACCAATCGCTAGCATTGTGCAACATTCGGTGAACGTTGTTGGGATTTAGGTCTGTCCATTCGCTTAAAATAATGGGAATAGTAGGCAAATCATCTATTCCTTTTCTAAAAGTATCCTCCTGACCTACGAAGGGGGAATTTTGCTCTTTTTTATTCATAATAAACGAACCGTACATGCCTATTTGTTCTTGCAAACCACTATGGCTGTGGTACCAATGCGTCCCGTTTTGAATGATTGGGAAACGATAAATATGTGTGCTATTGGGCTTGATGGGCATCTGCGTTAGGTTAGGAACGCCATCGTATTTATTGGGCAAAAATAGGCCATGCCAGTGCAATGAAGTAGTTTCTTTAAGCTCATTATGCACATGAATTTCTGCGGTATCGCCTTCGGTAAATGTCAATGTAGGCATTGGAATTTGTCCATTTACGGCTATGGCTCTTTTGGCTTTGCCAGTAAAATTTACCATTGTATCACGTACATATAAATCGTAACGTACCACTTTTTGGGCAAAAGAATTTTGAGCAAATAAGATAATAGCGCAAACAACACCAAGAACTATTGCTTTCATTTTTAAGTTTTTAAGAAGTTTTTACTTTCAATAATTTTGCATTGATCGCAACCACTATTGTGCTTACGCTCATCAATATTGCACCTGCTGCTGGTGTCAACATTATATTCCATTTATAGAGAACTCCTGCGGCTAATGGCAACGCAATTATATTGTAACCCGTTGCCCAAATTAGATTTTGAATCATTTTTCGGTGGGTGGCTTTGCCAAATAAAATTAAGCTGGCAATGTCCTTTGGATTGCTATTTACTAAAATTATTCCTGCTGTTTCGGCTGCTATGTCGCTGCCACTGCCTACGGCAATACCTATATCGGCTTGTGCCAATGCAGGTGCATCATTTACGCCATCGCCCGTCATGGCAATAAATTCCCCTTTGGCTTGCAGTTCCTTTATCTTTTCTAATTTTTGGTCTGGTAATACTTCGGCAAAATATCCATCCATTTTTAATTCGTCACTTACACTTTTTGCTACAATTGCATTATCGCCAGTTAGCAAAATAGATTTGATATTATTATCGTGAAGCGTTTGTATGGCTTCAGCTGATTCAGGTCTTATTTTATCTCCCAATGAAATGTAGCCTGCCAATTTCTGATTCACAATTATGAAAACAATGGTTTCGGCATTATTGCTAGCATAGTTTTTGGGCAAGGGTATATTGTTTTCTTTCAAATAACCAGGACTAACCACCTTGATGTTTTTTCCTTCCAGATCTGCTTCAATTCCTTTTCCTGTAATCGCTTTAAAATTATTTACTTCGGATATTTCTATGGAAAGTTCCTTTGCTTTTGCAAGAATTCCCGTAGCAATCGGGTGTTCAGAGTTTTGTTCAAGTGCTGATGCAAGGCGAATAAGTTCTTTTTCGTCAAACTTCACCCCCGACCCATCTCCTTCTGTGAGGGGAGTAATTCTGGAAACTTCAAATTTTCCAATGGTGAGTGTGCCAGTTTTATCAAATATGATGGTTGTGATTTTTCTTGCGTTCTCAAATGCCGTTCTGTTTTTAATAAGTAAACCATGCTTGGCAGAAAGAGAAGTTGAGATGGCAACTACCAGCGGCACGGCCAATCCCAAAGCATGAGGACAACAAATCACTATAACTGTTACCATTCTTTCCAGTGCAAAAACTATAGGTTCTTTTGCCATGAGCCACCAGAAAAAGAAGGTGGCAAATCCCGCTGCTAAGGCAACGATAGTTAAGATTTTTGCTGCTTTATCGGCAAGCAACTGTGTTTTAGATTTTGTTTTTTGCGCATCATCAACCAATTTAATTACCCGTGACAAATAAGAATCTTTGGATGCATGTGTCACTTTCACCTTTAGCGAACCATTGCCATTGATAGAACCTGCAATTACTTTTTGGTCTTTGGATTTTTTTACAGGAACTGATTCTCCCGTGAGCATGGATTCGTTCAAATAACTTTCGCCTTCGTAAATTATGCCATCTGCGGGCACTTTTTCTCCCGGCTTTATTAATATTGAATTACCTTCCTTGAGCGAATCGGTTTTTACATCGTGCACCATTGTTGGCATAATCATGTGTGCATCCGATGGCATGAGCTGCACCAGCAATTCCAATTCTTTGGATGCACCTGCCACAGATTTCATTTCAATCCAATGGCCTAAAAGCATAATTAATATAAGTGTGCAGAGTTCCCAAAAGAAATCCATGCCTTGCAAACCGAAAACGGTGGCTACACTGTAGGAATAAGCGGCCGTAATGGCAACTGCAATCAAAGTCATCATGCCAATTGCTCCATTTTTTATTTCATCGACTAAGCCTTTTAAGAATGGCATTCCACCATAAAAAAATACTACAGTCGATAGTGCAAAAAGCACATAATTAGAGCCTGAAAAAGCAATTTTGAAATGAAACCATTGCTGAATCATGGGTGAAAGCAGCATTACGGGAACCGTAATAGCTAAAGTCACATAGAATCTGCGTTTGAAATCATCAATCATCATTTTATGGTGGTCGTGACCTGCCATTCCCATCGGTGCTTTGCCACGGTCCATTTTGGAATGATCCATTTTTTTCATGTCCGTTTTGGCCGTATCCATTGTAGAGTGATCCATTTTAGGCATTGCCTTTTCAGGAGCTTCTAGACTTGGTGCCGTTTGTTCTTTCATTTCCATGGGTTTAGTTCGATTATGCCAGATATTTCATTTCTAAATTTTCGAGTGTTTCAACAATCTTTCTTCGCTCGCTTCAGGCGAGTGCGGGATATTTAATTTTTGTAAATAAATAGTCTACGGTTTAAACCATGAACTATTTATTTTTGAGCAAACCGAATCGGCAAATTGTATCGGATAAATTTTACTTCTTTTCAATCAAATCCATTCCACATTTTGGGCATTTGCCTGGTTTGTCATTCGTAACTTCAGGATGCATCGAGCAAGTATATGCCATTGCCATTTCTCCTTTCGTTTCATTAGAGCTTTTACCGTCCAAATTCATCCTTTCACATTTGTCCATTTTGCCATCCATATCCATGCAATCACCATTTTCCATTTTCATTTTAGTTCCGTCTTTCATGGTGCAATCGCCATTAGTCATACACTTAGTGCCATTTTTCATGGTCATGTGTTTTTTCATTGGCATCATTTTACCGTCTTTCATTTGCATCATTTTACCTTCTTTCATCATACAACAATCCTTCATTTTCGACATGTCTTTGGACTGAGCAAATGAGTTGGTTGAGAAAATACACGCCATTAAAAACAGCATAGATGCCAAAATTGTAAAGTTCATTTTTCTAATTTTCATAATTTTAAGTTTTAGTATAGTGAGAAAATTATTTTTTTATGCGCAAGCTTCAGCACAGGCTTTGCAGCACTCTGCACATTTTTGGCAATGGTCGTGGTGGGAAGCATGTTTTTCGCATTCAGCAGCACAGGCTTTACAAACTTCGGCACACAATTTGCAAAGTGCGGCACAGTATTCAGAATCTCTGGCACCTAATTTTACGCACAATGCGCAAATGTCGGCACAATCGATACATTCTTGTAATTTTTACATTTTTTTGAAATGACTATAGCAAACACAGTTAATCACTACGCAAAGGTGATTATTACCTTGTCATAGAATGTTACATAATTATATGAAAAAGTTATATAATTCACTGGTTTTCTAATTGTTGAAAATAGTACCCCGCTCTTCTGAGTTTGCGAGCAAGGAAAAGAGTTGTACTGAGTTTGCAGCTCAATGAGTCAACTTCATTAATTTGACATTTTGTAATGTTAATATCAGTTCAAAAGGATTTAAAATTCCCTTTATTTGGGTTTAGGATTTATAAATTTAATACCGAACGGCAAGCAGAAATCTTTGCTGCTATCGTTTCAGTTCGATCCTCTCTGATGCCGTAAATGATAAGAATATTTTTTATGTTGAAACATTTGTAGAATATTATTGAGACATTTCCTTAACTATGTGTTGCACACAGCGATAGAGAACAAAATTAAAAAGTGCTTTTTGAAGATACGATAGCAAAGAAATAGGAACAGCTCGTTTTTCTATCAAGCCAAATCTATTTCTTTAGCCAAATACACATCTTGAACGCTCTCCAAAAGTGCAATTCCTTCATTTAGTGGTCTTTGAAATGCTTTTCTGCCCATTATCATTCCCATTCCTCCCGCACGCTTGTTTATAACGGCACTCATGAGAGCATCTTTCAAGTCGGAATCTCCTTTCGATTCTCCCCCCGAATTTATTAACCCAATTCTACCCATGTAACTGTTGGCAACTTGATACCGACAAAGATCGATAGGGTGATTTGTGCTTAATTTACTATACATCAATGCATCTGATTTTGAAAAATCGATGGCAGTGAAACCACCATTTACATCTGGCATTTTTTGTTTGATAATATCGGCCTGAATCGTAACGCCAATATGGTTGGCTTGCCCAGTGATATCAGAGGCAGTTTCATAATTTATACCGTCTTTTTTAAACCCATTGTTGCGAACATAACACCACAAAATAGTTGGCATTCCCAGACTATGGGCTTCTTCAAATGCCTCTGAAACTTCTATTATTTGTCGGTTTGATTCTTCAGAACCGAAATATATGGTGGCTCCAATGGCTGTTGCTCCCAAATTCCAAGCCTCACGAACAGACCCAAACATAATTTGATTGTACTTTGTGGGATAAGTAAGTAGTTCGTTGTGGTTTATTTTGACTATAAAGGGTATTTTATGTGCATATTTTCTGGCAATTAAAGCCAAATTGCCAAACGTGGTCGCCACAGCATTGGCGCCTCCTTCAATGGCAAGTTTTAATATATTCTCTGGATTAAAATAAATTGGATTTTTAGCAAATGAAGCACCTGCAGTATGTTCTATATCTTGATCAATGGGCAAAATTGATACATAGCCGGTGCCTGCTAATCTGCCGTGATTAAAAATGGTTGCTAAATTGCGTAACACTTGTGGATTGCGGCTACTTTGCTGTAAAACTTCTTCTATATAATTGGGATTTGGCGAGTATAAAAGTGCTTTATCAAAAGTTTCGCATTTATGATGGAGTAAATCGTCAGCAGCTTTGCCTAATGAGGTCGTAATTTCTTGTAGGTTCATATTGGAATATTTATTTTTTTAAGTTAACATTTAAAATTTGGAAATTTATTTAGTTCATGGATTTACATTTCTGTCACCTCTTTTTCAGTTATTGGCTCACGCATTTCCTCAAAAAATGGTGTTTTTTGCAGTTCTACACATTTGGCAGCATATAAATAAAGTGCGGCACTCCATGTTTGCCAATCTTGCCCTTTTGCTTCGCCCGTTTGCGCTTTTATCCATTCGTTAAATCCATATTTTACTTTCTCTGTGCAAGGCAATTTTACCAGATGTGTCAATGCTATTAGTTTTTCTGATGCAAGTGCATAGCGTTTTGCCGCTACCAAGGCAGCTACATAAAGGCCGCAGATAAATGGCCATATCCCACCATTATGATAATCTCCGGGATTGTTAAACATTCTATCTCGCGGTTGCCAATCTGCATCTTCTGGTCTTGTATAAGGGAAAAAATTGGGCGGTAAATCCACCGCCAACTCACCTCTGTCACGCATATTTGCACACTCTGATTCAATCCATGACACAAGGTCGTTGGCTCTGCTAGGCGAAGCGATACCGGAGAGAATGGCAAGGCTGTTTCCCAGCAAATCGAACCGTTCGCTACTGTGTATTTTGTATGACCATAAGGCATAATAAGGCTTATGCTTTACAACCAACCCTTCGTGTACATGACTGTGGGTTACACCAGCAGTAATGGTAAATCGCCCCATATCATGACGCATTTTTTCTGCCCGTACATTCAACCCAAATATTTTTAAATAGCTGTACACGATAGTATTCACAAACAATCCGTATCCTAATACCCATTGTTCATCTCTCCAATCACTGGTGGGTTGTTGTGCGACTAAATATCTGTCAGAGGGTGTTTGATATTCCATCCACGTCAGTGATTTGCTAACAGCTTCTTCTAAAAAATCGGCTTCTTTGGTTACTGATCTAAAAATACCAACCCCAAGCAAGAATAAAGGAGTTGAATCACTTGAACCTCTATCATCATTGTTGTGAACCAATGAAGCTATGTGCCCGAGATTGGTTTGATTTTTCGCCAAGGTCTCCAGCACTTTTCTGATACTGTTTATTAATATTTGATTTCCTGAAACGGCAATACCGAAAATAGAAAACATCAAATCTCTTGTGTAGGGTTCGGGATAGCCCCAGCCTGCTGTACGTGGCAATCCGTGAAATGGACCATGTGCATTGTGTAGTAGAACTTCAATGGCTGCTGCTTTGGCTTCTTGTATTGCTTGTAGGTCTGTTGTTTTCATGGTAGCATTATTTGGTTTTTATCTGTAACATGAAATGTTCATGATATTATTTGTGAATGGGTACAGTACTTAGTATGGGCATTTCAAGGGCTAGTCTATATTTAATTTATCTTGAATGATTTGCACGAACTTTTTGGCAACTACTCGGTAATCAAATTGTTCAACCACTCTTTTTCTACCTGCTATGCCCATTTTATGGCGTAGATCTGCATCATTCATCAATGTCAATAAGTCTTTGGCAACATCTTGAATATTGGCTCGGTAATCTACAGTGCGAGGCACACTGAATTTTACATTATGGTTTTCCTCAAAACCCGATTCATTGCCAAGTATAACTTCATTTACCACTATTTTTTGTGCTACGCCTGCCAGCAAGGCCGTTTCACCCTGTACCAATGTATCTAACATGCCCATTGCATTTATGCCAATTACAGGTTTGCCGCAAGCACCTGCTTCTACTTGTGGCATTCCAAAACCTTCTAATCTGGAAGGGGCAGCATATATATCGCAGGCACCGATTAAATAAGGCATAAAATTCCTTGAAATGGTGTTGGTGGCATAAGTCACATTTTTTTCAATTCCTAGATCAGAGGCCATTTGCAAATCGGCTAAATTTTGCAATTTAGTGCGAGGCTGTGGCCACACTTTGCACACATATTTCCAGTCGGGGGCTTTGGTGTCGATAATTGCCAATGCTTGCATTACTTCTTGAGCCCCTTTTGAGGCCGCATCACCACCCACAGTAAGAATCATTAATTGGTCGTCTGAAACGCCTAATGCTTCCCGAACTGCTTTAATTTTAGCATCTTTTTTATCTCTAGGCACAAAAGTATCTGTGTTGCATCCCACTGGCAGTACTTCTATTTTATCGCCAGTGATACCATCACGAACGTACATTTCTTTTACCCAATGTGAGGTTACCAATATCAAAGGCAACGCATTCAACACTTCTTGGTAATTGGCAATATATCCATCTGCTACCAACCAAGGAACGGCCAAAACGCCATACCGTTGCGGATGCAAAACCAATTGAGGCGTGTGACCCCAATAGCCAATGCCAACCACTACGTCAGGTTCGAACCAGCGGTAATACCATTCTTTTTCTTGTGCCGACTCAAAATGCACTGCATGAACCTCAACGCCCAATTCCAGCAATCCCTTGTATAGTAAATCGCCTTGTGTTGCCAAACCGCCCGGAGACGGTGGATAATCATAGAGTACTAGTACTTTCATTACTATTTATTGATTTACACTGTATGTTCCAAGAGTTCATTCATCCATTTTTTTGCGGCTTTAGCATCTTTAAATTCAAAGAAGGCTTCAGTTTTTGGTGTTGTTTTTGCCTCCCAACTATCAAGGCTAAAGCCATAAGTTTTAGTGATGATGTTGAATTTTTTTGACCAAATATTATCTGAAAGCGGTTGAAGCAGGGTTAAATTTTCAATAGGGCGAGGCAAATAGTTTTTATTGCCATCTTCAAAAGCAAATACCCATAATGCATGGGTTGAGATGTTTCCTTCCTCCCAAAGGTTTATTACTGCCTTGCCGATTTCCTCATGTCGAATATGCCTCGTGTATTCTCCCAAAGGATTATGTGTAATTATTAAGTCGAAATCTTCTTTTGGCAATAAACTCAGTACATGTTGTTGCACCTCCGCTTCTGCCAACGGTTTTTGTTCGGGTTCATCATCCATGTTCCCCATCATACCTTTCGCAGCATATAATTTTATTACTTCGTAAAATTTTGGTGCACGGTCGGTATCGTTTGTCCTACAAAGGGAAACTACAAACAACTCCCAATTAGGATGCGACAAAACTGTGCCACCAGCCCACAACGTTTCATCATCGGGGTGAGCAACTATAATAGCGACCTTTTTTGATTGCTGAATTTCGTTACTATCAATATTGGTTGCCATACTTTATAGTTTAATGTTTTACCATTACATCATTGTTTTAATTGAAATAATTTGGTTCTTTTCTAATGCAAATTGTAAATCTTTAAAGATGGATGTGTTACACAATTAGAAGCAATTGTTGCATAAATCACAGATAAAAAAATCTGAAAGATAAATCTCTGTGGTATGAGGTGTTGATCCGCTTTTTCTTTTTACAAAAAAAGAGGGGAGGGAGTACCCCAACAGCAAAAAAATAATCTTATAATTTACATTAAGTTCTTAAAAACTGCTCCTCAGTCTGTGCACATAGACCGAAACGAAACATGATGAGAGCCACAACACAGTTATACGTGAAATGCAATATAACAAACCCTTTTAAATGTCGTTTAAATTAAAACATGTTAAATCAATTATTAAATTTATCAAATGAAAATCATAATATCAATTTTCTTGCTAGCAGTATTAATTTCTGGATGTAAAGTTATTAATCAAGACGAAGTAGGGGTAGTACGTACCCTTGGAAGAGTAAGGCCTGTAGTATATGGTCCTGGACCAAAATTTTACAATCCCTTTGTATCGACAGTTATCACTGCACCCGTTCGTACTGTCAATCTTCAGATTAATATGACCTTGCCTTCAAAAGAGGGATTGAGTGTGAAAGCCGAAATTTCAATTCTTTATAAAATTAAAACCGAAGAATTGCCTTCAATTTTAAAACAAATTGGCTTTGGTTTCGAGTCTGAATTAATAAGTCCAGTTTTTAGGTCAGCAGCTGCAGATATATGTTCAAAATTTGATGCTAAAGACATGCATAGTTCTAAAAGAGCAGAAATTGAAAAAGATATTAAAGAACAAATGATGGAAACCTTAGAACCTAAAGGTTTTATTATAGAGCGTGTGTTAATGAAAACTATAATTTTGCCAGACGGACTTACAAAATCAATTGAAGAGAAACTGCAATCAGAACAGGAAGCTTTAAGAATGGAATTTGTAAAAGACAGAGAGCGTAAAGATGCCGAACGTAAAATGATTCAAGCTGAAGGTGAAAAGCAGTCCAAAATAATTCAAGCCGAAGGCAAAAAACGTACACTTGAGTTAGAGGCAGAAGGTACAGCCAATGCTCTCAAAACCGAAGCCGATGCTATTATGAAATCAAACGAACTAATTAACAAAAGCTTGAACCCAATTATTCTTAAATTCAAATCGATAGAAGCATTAGAACAATTGGCAAAATCTAACAATGCCAAAATCATCATCACTGATGGCAAAATGCAACCTTTATTGAATTTAGATAAATAATTTATAATTTGACTATCGAAACACATTCCTCAATAATTTTGTGTCCGAATAAAAAGCAATCCTCATGAGCCCTTTATATTTCTTAACTCATCTGTTAGAAGGTCAATCTTCTTATTCATTTCATCTATTTTATTTTCAAGTCCTACATTTGAATCACTTACCATTGAATCTACAAATATGGAGTTGACAAGTGATAGCCCTAATATTCCCCCTACAATTAATATTGCAGAGAAGAAAAACCTCGATAAAAAAGCCACTATTGTAGAACTTTTTGCAGCAATGCTATCTGGTATTTCATACCAACCTTCTACTGTAAAAATCTTAAAAATAGAATAAAATGATAGTAAAGGATTGCCAAAATACTCAGGTGATACTTGTTTAAATAGAAAACATGTTAGCATTGACAAAATCAAAATCAAAATAAAAAAACTCAGTAATACCAAAACTGAAGACTTCATAGCACGTTTTACACCACTTATCAGGTGTTCGATGCCAGGAATAAAGCGTATAAATCTAAAGAACTTAAACAATCTGCTTAACCTTAGGACAAGAAAGAACCCAAAATTTAAATTTTCATCCGAAGAGAAAGCGATAAACAAAGAAGGAAGAGAAAGAACAACAAGAAATATATCTAAACGATTCCATCCATGTTTTACATATTCTTTCCAGCCAAAATGCTTCAGCTCAATAATTAATTCTAAACAGAAAATGAGGGTAAATACATAATCTAGTATTCCAAATAATTTGACAAGAGACAGCGGCAAATCATCAAAACCTTCTATAAAAACAGTTATAGAATTGATCATAATAATGATCATAATGTTTCTTTCGTTCAGAAAAAATTTTTTTAAAGCTTGAATCATTTTAATAACTGGGGTTTGATTTCCAAAGATATTTTATAATAATATACAAAAGCACTTTGGATTGCAAAAACATCACAATATTAATATTGTAGGTAGCTATATTTACCTTTATCTACTTTCCGAAATTCCAAAACTTAGAAGGGCTTGATCGAAACCTCACCCCCGTCCCCTCTCCACAGTAGAGGGGCGACTTAGGACGAAGATTGTTGGCACTAATTAGTATTTACTTTTTTATTACTTTTTCTAGCTTTTCCAATTTCTGCTTTCATGGCTTCGTTTTCTTTGCTCAAAGTGAATAAGTGTTTGTACACTTGCTCAATCTTGCGCATTTGTATGGCTTGCATTTCGCCCATATCTAGCCCTTTTTCAGCTATGCTTTTTTCATCGGGTACGCCTATTAAGTGTTGTTCACCTTTGGTGGTGGTTTCTTCTTCAATTAGGGTAGGCGAAAGGGTGGTGGA
>CAZMFZ010000045.1:0-2166 GCA_964565665.1 uncultured Bifidobacteriaceae bacterium
GTTTGATATCCTTTTGGCAAATCGGGATAAAAATATTGTTTGCGATCGAAATATTGGAATCGAGAAATGGCACAATTGGTAGCCAAACCTATTTTGATTGCATATTCCACCACTTTTTTGTTCAATCGAGGCAGAGTTCCAGGGTGGGCAAGTGTATGTACGCTTACATTAGTATTGGGCAAATTGCCATATTCGGTGCTGTCACCATTGAAAACTTTCGACACTGTAGAAAGCTGTGCATGTACTTCAAGGCCTATTACTATTTCGTATTTTTGTGTACTCATTATTTTAATTATTCCAAACTATACGGTAAAAATAAGCTATTTCAAGGTTTTATTAGGTGGTAAATTGACAAATTCTCTCTCTGAAGGTTATTAAAAAGTCTTTAAAGAACTTTATTTACCTAATAAAAAAGCCAATGACTGAGCGTTATTGGCAATATATGATGAAAAAAAATATGGGCAAAAAACTATCCTTCTGATTCCATTTGATATAATTTTGTTTCAAAGATAAAAAATTCAAATGAAAATTCGATAGTTGAATAATCTCGACATAATATTTCAATTAATGAACTTTCGAACAGAACTCCATCCTCACACATTTCCTTTCCAAATCAGCCATAAATCAAAGATTGTAAGCATCGGCTCATGCTTTGCAGATATGATTGGCAATCGACTTCAAAGCTATAAATTTGAAGTATGTGCCAATCCATTTGGGAATATTTACAACCCAATATCTTTACATAATATTCTAGATACTAATGCAAATGAAGAGTCGCATTATATTGAAAATCAAGGAGTTTGGCTCAACTATAATTTTCATTCCGAAATAGCTGCTTTTTCAAAAGAAAGCCTAACGTCTGTTATTGATGAAAAGAAAAATAATTTGGCAGCTTTTTTAAATGAAGCTGATGTGCTGGTACTCACTTATGGCACAGCTTGGATATACCAATTAGTATCTGACAAGCAAATAGTTGCCAATTGCCACAAACAGCCCACCAACTTATTCATTAAGAAACTTTTAACTGTAGAAGAAATTGAAAAGTCGTTTTCAGATTTAATAAGTAATTTACCTTTAGGGAAAAATATTATCCTTACCGTGAGTCCTGTAAGGCACATAAAAGACACGTTAGCGTTGAATACTGTAAGCAAATCAATTTTAAGGCTGGCCACGCATAAGCTGGCTTCAACCTACGAAAATGTACATTATTTTCCCGCATTTGAGCTTTTGATGGATGATTTGAGAGATTATCGATTTTACAAAAAAGACCTCATTCACCCCAATGAAATAGCAGAAGATTATATTTGGAATAAATTTTCGGAAGTGGTAATGAATGTAGAAACACTTCAATGGTTGAAAATACTGGATGAAATTAATATGGCAGTAAACCATAAACCTTTTCAGGCTAAGAGTGAACAGCATCAACAATTTTTAAGAACTCAAATAAAGAAAATAGAATATTTACAAGGTCAATTGAATTTTGACAATGAATTAAAATTATTGAAAGGCCAGTTGGGCAAGAATTATTAATCAAAGATTTAACACCACCATAATATTTTCCTTAACCTTATCAATTAAGTCATCCGGCAAATTTCCAACTTTTCTTATAAGCCTTTTATTATCAATTGCACGTATTTGATCCATCATTATGTCGCAATCCTCTTTAAGATTAGAAATTCCTTTTTGAATATTAACCCTTAATATATCACTACCCAACTGTACATTAGTAGTTATGGGGCATATTATTGTAGAAAGGTGTGATGTATTCAAATGATTTGTTTGAATAATTAAAACAGGCCTTAGCCTACCAGCCTCAGTTCCTCTATGGGGATTCAAATCGGCAATCCATATTTCGTATTGTTCAATTTTCATCATATAAGGCTTCGAATTCTGATAAAACTAGCATTGATTCAACTTGAACAAGTTTCGACTCTCTTTCAAGTTTTTCTGCCAAAACGGCTTGTTTTTGAACTCTATTATAATAATCCAATGCCTCATTTATATATTTATTGCGAGGTATATTTAAAAAAGAAACTACTTTTTCTGTATCAAAGAAAACGTTGTCGTTAAGCCTTAATGATAATGTTGTCATAATATTGTTTATTTACAACAAAAATATAATATGCTTTTTGTATATCAAAATGTGAGATTATATTTTCATATTTA
>CAZMFZ010000045.1:2176-15940 GCA_964565665.1 uncultured Bifidobacteriaceae bacterium
AAAATTTAAGGTATAAAAAATTGAATTTCATCAACATCAGCGATTACGATTACGAATTGCCCGATTCGAAAATCCCAAATAAACCATTGCCTAACCGTGGTGAAAGCAAATTGCTATTGTACAAAAATGAAAATATCACTACTAATATTTTCAACAATATAGATGCTCACGTTCCTGAAAATGCCCTTATGATTTTCAATAATACTAAGGTGTTTCCAGCACGGCTTCATTTTATAAAAGATACGGGGTCGCAAATCGAAGTATTTTGTTTGGAAAGTATTGGTGCAACAATTTCTATATTAACAAACTCATATACAGCCGTTTGGAAGGTAATGGTTGGAAATTTAAAAAGATGGAAATCGGGCAAATTAATTCATCTAAATAAAGATTTCGACCTCACTATCGAAATGATCAGTCGGCATAACGACACTTGCGAAGTAAAATTTGAATGGAAAAACGAACCTAATTTTTATGCTGTTCTAGAGCAAATTGCCGAATTGCCCTTGCCACCTTATATGAACCGAAAAGCTGATGAATCTGATAAAAACCGCTATCAAACTGTATATGCACAATATTTGGGTTCAGTAGCCGCGCCTACTGCTGGGTTGCATTTTACAACATCTATTTTACAAAATTTAAAATCAAAAGGTATACTTACGAATGAAATTACACTACATGTGGGTGCAGGCACATTCAAACCCGTAAAAACCGAAAATGCAGCAGAACATGAAATGCACTCAGAAAAATTTTCAATTACCATTGAAACGATTAAAAACATTATGAAAAGTGAGTTTGTGATTGCAGTAGGTACTACTTCTATGCGGCTGATTGAAAGCCTGTACTGGCTTGGAATTAAGAATAAAATTGCAGAAAATGAGTTGCAATCTATTGTAAATCAGTGGGATGCATACCAATTGCCCAATCACTATTCTACACAAGAAGGATTACAATATTTAATAGATACTATGAAAAAACATAAGTTGTCTATTTTACATGGAGCAACCCAAATATATATTTTACCAGGCTATAATTTCAAAATTTGCAAAGGAATTGTCACTAATTTTCATCAACCCAAAAGCACGCTATTGTTGTTGATTTCTGCATTTATAGGTGAAAATTGGAAAAAAGTATATCAATATGCCCTTGAAAATAACTTCAGATTTTTAAGCTATGGCGATAGTAGTTTATTGTTGCCAGACTTCCCGAAAGTTTAAAACTTTCAGGAAGTTTCAATCGGAAAGTTAAATAAATATTTAGCTTTGTTTTGACAGTATTTAAAAACGCTTGTATGGTTGCAGAGATAAATTTAGAAGGTCTAGAATTTTTTGCCTACCATGGCGTGTATAGCGAAGAACGAAAAATTGGCAATAAATACGGCATTGACATTTCCATTACTGCTAATGTAGGCGATTCGGCAGCTACTGACGATTTGGCAAAAACTATCGATTATGAAATAGTATATAAAATAATAAAAGAGGTGGTGGAAATGCCAACTAAGTTGCTCGAAACCATATCAAAACGTATAATAGAGCGTATTTTAATAGAATTTCCTGAGGTATTGGCAGTAAAAGTAAGTGCTGCCAAGTTCAACCCACCAGTAGGCGGAATATGCCAAAAAGCAAAAGTGACGATGGAAAAACGCAGATAGCAACATTTTTTGTATCTATTGAACCATTGAATTGGTATTATTGTAATTATATTTGAAATTAAACTTAAAAAGAAAATGACAACCGAAACACATAAAGCAGTAGAAATAACTGATGCGAATTTTGAAGAAATAATAGGCTCAGGCAAACCAATTTTAGTTGATTTTTGGGCAGAATGGTGTGGTCCTTGTAAAATGATTGGGCCTGCTGTAGAAGAATTGGCAGGCGATTATGAAGGCAAAGCCATAGTAGGTAAAGTAAATGTAGATTTGAACCCAAATACTGCCGCTAAATTTGGCATTCGCTCAATTCCAACATTATTATTTTTCAAAAACGGAGAAATTGTAGATAAACAAGTAGGAGCGGTAGCAAAATCGGCACTGGCTAAGAAATTAGATGCTGTGTTGCTGTAAAAAAATAATTCGAACATATAATTAGGGGAATCTCAAAAGGATTCCCTTTTTTTGTTTTAAATCCGACCATTCGTATATGCCAAAAAGCATTTTTAGAAAATTATTCTACCTTTTAATAGCAATCTATAGTTTTAGTTCAGTTGCAATTGCCCAACTCAAAAAGCTAACGTTAGAAGATATTTGGACCAAAAATACCTTTCAAATAAGATCTTTTGATGGATTTCAATGGATGAAGTTGGGAAACACTTATTCAAAATTAATAGAAACCAAGTCGGGATATGAGATAAACCAATATCATATTGTAACTGGAAAAAAACTGAAAACGATAGTAAAATCTTTACAGTTAATTTCAGAAAATGGCAGCCAACCACTAGATATAGATGATTACAGTTTTTCAAGCGATGAATCAAAATTGTTGATTAAAACGAATACAACATCTATTTATCGGTATTCTCAATTGGCTGTGTATTATATGTTCGACATTGGCACCCAAAAGCTTATTCCCATTTCCAATTATGAAAAAATTGGAAATGCCACATTTTCGCCTGACAGCAAAAAAATAGCTTTTACAAAAGCTAACAACCTCTATTACACCAAATTACTAAGCTTAGAAGAAGTAGCCATCACCGCTACTGGAGAGAAAAATAAAATTATTCATGGCCATAGCGATTGGGTGTATGAAGAAGAATTGGAGCTAATTAGGGCGTATGAGTGGAGTCGCGATAGCCGAAAAATTGCTTTTTTAACTTTCGATGAATCGGAAGTAAAGCAATACAATATTCAAAAATGGGGCGATTTGTACCCGAAAGATTATACATTCAAATACCCTAAAGCAGGAGAGAAAAATGCCGAGGTATCGGTATCGGTTTATGATTTAGAAGAAAGGAACACAAAGTTGGTATTAGATGGCAAAGGAAAAGACCAATATATACCACATATTTATTGGACGCAAGATGTTGATATACTGTCAATTAGATTGCTAAATAGAAATCAAGACAGTCTTAGTATTTTTCATTTTAATGTTAATTCTTTTGTAGGAAAAGTATTTAAAACTTTTTCTTCAAAAGATTATGTGGAAGTAGACGATAATTTAAAGTATTTGAAGTCAGACAATTCATTAATTACAACCAATGAAAATGATGGATTTAGACATATATATAGGTATGGAATTGATGGCAAGCTTGTAATTCAAATTACTAAAGGCGAATGGGAAGTAACCGAAATTGTAGGAATAGATGAATTGAATAAATTAATTTTCTACACTTCTAATGAAACTTCAAGTTTGGATAATCAACTCTATGTAATTGATTATGAAGGAAATAATAAAAAGAAACTCACCACTATTTCAGGCACACACCATATTGACTTAAATGAAAATTGCAGCTATTATGTAGATTATTTTTCAAATATTAATATTATAGAAACTGCCCTTTTTAAAATTGATGGAAGGAAAATAAAAGATTTGGAAACCAATAAGGAATTTCAATCCAAATGGGCTATGTATGATAAAGCCAAGTTTGAGTTTGGCATATATTCTACATCCATTACAAGCCTCAATTTTTGGACAATGAAGCCTTCTAATTTCGATAGCACTAAAAAATATCCGGTTTTCATGTTTCTCTATGGCGGTCCGGGTTCGCAACAAGTATTAAATAGCTGGAATGGCAAAAACAGGCTTTGGTTTGAAATGCTGACTCAAAAAGGCTACATCGTTGCTTGTGTAGATAACCGAGGTACGGGTGGGAAAGGAACTGCATTTAGAAATTGTACTACACGCCAATTGGGGAAACTAGAAACAGAAGACCAAATTAATTTTGCTCGTTATTTAGGCTCAAAATCGTATGTAGATAGTGCCAGAATTGGTGTCTTTGGTTGGAGCTATGGCGGCTATATGTCGAGTTTGTGTTTATTACTTGGTGCGGAAGTCTTTAAAATGGCCATTGCAGTTGCCCCTGTTACCAGCTGGCGTTTTTATGATACTATTTATACTGAGCGTTTTTTAAAAAATCCTAGCGATAATGCCAAAGGCTATGATGCGTATTCCCCGCTAAAAAATGCCGAAAAGCTGAAAGGCAAATACTTGCTCGTTCACGGCACGGGCGATGACAATGTCCATTTTCAAAATGCTATGGAGATGCAGAACGAGCTCATAAAAGCAGGTAAACAATTCGATAGTTTTTATTATCCCAATAAAAACCACGGTATATCAGGAGGCCATAGTCGACTTCATTTGTACCAACTCATGACAAATTTTATTGAAGAAAATTTGTAACCACCTAGCTAGTCAAGTAGCTTTTAAAGATTTAAAATTTTACGTTATTGTAATTATTATATAGATTAGGATAATTATAACCATTTTTAAAAAATATTGTATAATACCCATATCAACAGCATCGGCATTAAAACCTTATTAACATGGATTTTACAAGAGTTTTCGATATACTTCCTTATCAATTAGCCAAATTTCCACAAGACGATGCTTTGGCAAGCAAAGTAAATGGTGCTTGGGTAAAATATAGCACAGCCGAATATTTCAAAATCGCCAATCAGCTGAGCGTAGGGCTGCACCACCTTGGCATTAGAAAAGACGATAAAGTAGCTATTGTATCGTCCAATAGACCGGAATGGAACTTTTTAGACATGGCCATTCAGCAATTAGGTGCAGTAAGTGTGCCTCTATATCCCAACATTACGGTAGAAGACTACAAGTTTATTTTTAACGATTCGGAAGCTAAAATAATATTTGTAGCCAATGAGGAGCTATACTTCAAAGCCAAAGAAGCTACAGCGGGAAAAGACATTGAAATTTATACCTTAGAGGTTGTAGCAGGTGCAAAACATTGGAAGTCAATAATTGAGCATGTGAAAGACGAGGAGTTTTCTATTTTGGATTCGTACAAAAATGCAGTTTCACCACAAGATTTGCTCACCATCATTTACACTTCGGGTACTACAGGAATACCTAAAGGTGTAATGCTGTCACATTATAATTTAGTGAGCCAATGCAAGGCTGCCGCCCAACTGATGCCAGTGGACGACAAATGTCGTGCTTTCAGTTTTTTGCCATTGTGCCATGTGTACGAACGCATGTTGAGTTATGTATATCAATCATCAGGCCTTTCAATTTACTATGCAGAAAGCCTCGAAACCATTTCCGACAATTTGAAAGAAGTGCATCCCCACATGTTTGTAACCGTGCCTCGATTGCTCGAAAAAGTATATGATAAAATAATGGCGAAAGGAACTGAGCTTACTGGCATTAAAAAATTGCTTTTCTTTTGGGCTCATGGCTTGGGTATGAAATATGAACTCAATACAAATTTAGGATGGTGGTATAATTTGCAGCTGAAAGTGGCAAATAAATTAATTTTCAAAAAATGGCGAGAAGCATTGGGCGGCAATCTTAAAGTGGTTGTTTCGGGTGGTGCTGCGTTGCAACCCAGATTGGCAAGGGTGTTTTCAGCCGCTCAAATAATAATAATGGAAGGCTACGGACTTACCGAAACCAGCCCAGTAATAGCAGTAAACCATTGGGAAGAGGAAAACAGGAAGATTGGAACAGTAGGGCCGATATTTCCAGGGGTAGAAGTTAAGATTGCCGAAGATGGAGAAATACTATCTCGTGGACCGCACATAATGATGGGCTACTACAAACGCCCCGACCTGACAGCCGAGGCGATCGATCAAGATGGTTGGTTTCACACGGGGGATATTGGCGAAATGACCGATATTGGCAAATACCTCAAAATTACTGATCGTAAAAAAGAGATTTTTAAAACTTCTGGTGGCAAATATATTGCCCCAGGAAACATGGAAAATAAATTTAAAGAAAGCAGATTTATAGAGCAAATAATGGTGATTGGAGAGTTTCAAAGATTTCCTGCTGCTATTATCGTTCCTGCATTTGCCTTTGTAAAAGATTGGTGCGAATTGAAAGCCATAGAATGCAAAACGCATGAAGAAATGATAAGCAATCCGCAGGTAATAGCCCGAATTCAACAGGAAATTGATACTTTTAATGTCGGCTATGCTAATTATGAGAAAATCAAAAAGATAGCTCTCGTGAAAGATGAATGGGCGATTCAGACAGGTGAGTTAACTCCTAAACTCAGCCTTAAACGCAGAAATATAATGGTAAAATATAGAGACTTAGTAGAGAAATTATATGCCGAAGGCGAAAGAGAAATCGCTTAACATTGAAGTGGGCTAATTTCTATATTTTTCTATGAATTTGGAGCTATTTGTGAAGTTTTATCCGCTAAATGCTGCTAATATGATTATTGGAGAAAAACTTCTTGGAGGAGGTAATAGTAAAGCGCTATAACTAATGAAGCAGAAGAGCCTTACACTAAATGTGGCTTTTTTTTATGGACGATTATCAAATGATGCTATCCGACCATTAACACATGGCTTAGTTAGTGCGTAGCGAATCGTGACCAACAAATTATAATCTGCTTAATAGAAAAATTGGGGATAGTTGCAAAAGATTAAGCTAAATCATATCTGATATTCGCTGGTGAAGAACACCAGCGAGGGCTAGAAATTAGTTCTATAATGGCACTGAATAACAAAACGTTGGCTTATTTTTCTTTAATAGCCATCTGCTTTATATGGGGAACCACCTTTTTAGCTATAGGCTATGGAATCGAAAGTATGCCACCTCTATTTCTGGCTGGTTTCCGCCAGGTAATATCAGGGTTTGTGCTACTGATGTATTCATTTGGCTATAAAAAAGAGCGGGTTGGCGCTCATGACCTACTACCAATAATCATTTCTGGTGGCCTTATTCTATTTATTTCCAACAGCTTAGTCACCTGGTCTCTTCAATATGTGCCTAGTGGATTAGGGACATTGCTTTTTACGAGCATCCCTATTTGGGTGGTAATTTTGAACCTGGTTTTGCGTACAGAAGCCTATGATAAGTTTGTAATTATAGGCACCGCTATTGGTTTTATAGGAATGATTGTAATTTTCTTGCCAGACATTCAAGGTGTTTCATCGATTGGAGATTTAAAAGGCGAATTTGTACTACTTGCAGGTTGTTTCTTTTGGGCAATAGGCACAGTATTAAGTCGCAAATTTCAATTTAAATCAAGTGCTGTACTTATTTCAGGAATTCAGTTGTTGTTCTTTGGATTATTGATATTAGTGGGAAGCTATTTTATAGAATCATGGCAAAACATTCATTTTTCCAACCAAGCATTAATAGCGATCGGATATTTGGTTGTATTTGATCAAATTATTGGATACACATGCTATATTTATTCACTTAAACACTTGCCATCAAGTGTGGTTTCGGTGTTTGCCTATGTGAATCCTGTAGTTGCCATTTCACTTTCTTGGCTTTTGCGTAGCGAACCTATTACAAGCTATATGATCGCAGGGGGATTGATATTATTTGTAGGGGTTTATTTTATCAATAAAAAAATTGCAGTATGAGAATAGGCATGGTATTTGGAAATGGATTGATACCTCAAGGTTCTGTTACGGAACAAAACTTATTGTTTTCCAAACAGCTGGGCGTCAACGACATCATTATTCATCTTCCTGAAGAAGAAACTTTTCCCTCAACTTTCAAACAAGGTTATTGGGAGCTAGATGAAATAATGCACATCAAGAAATACATTGAAAGCTTTGGCCTTCGATTGGCAGGAATAGAAAACTTTCATCCTTGTCATTGGCACGATATATTGTTGGACGGGCCAAAGAAACAGCAACAAATGGAAAATTTAAAGAGATCTGTAGTAAACCTTGGCAAATGTGGCATTCCGATGATGGGATATTATTTTAGTATCGCAGGTGTTTGGGGTCGCACCTATGGCCCATTTGCAAGAGGAAATGCGCTTTGCGATGCATTCACTACAGATCAAGAATTAAACCTTCAACAACCTATACCCAAAGGTGAAGTATGGGGAATGACATACGATAAATCGCTTCTAGGCACAGGATTTATTGATCCAGTAAGCGAAGAAGAAATGTGGAGTAGATTGGAATATTTCTTGAAAGAATTGGTGCCTGTAGCCGAGCAAGCAGGTGTATACCTGGCCGCACATCCCGATGACCCGCCCCTACCGGTTTTGCGTCAGACTGCTCGATTGATCACCCATCCTGATAAATATCAACGCTTGTTGGATATTGTGCCAAGCAAAAGCAATGGATTGGAATTCTGTCAAGGAACTTTGTCTTACATGCCCAATGGGAATATTTATGAAGCCATTAAAAAGTATGCCTCGCAAGACCGCATTACTTATATCCATTTCAGAAATAACGTAGGTACACTTCCTACCTATTATGAAACCTTTATGGATGATGGCGATTGGGATATGATTAAGTGTATTAAACTGTATCATGAAAATGGATTTGATGGAATCATTATTCCCGACCATACACCTGAAGTGGCAAGTGCAGCACCCTTTCATGTGGGTATGGCACACGCCATCGGCTACATGAAGGCAGCAATAACAATGGTAGAAAATGGATATTAGATTTGACAATAAGATTGTAATTGTAACAGGAGGCTCCAACGGGATAGGGAAAGCCACTATACTAGAGTTTCAAACCGCTGGTGCAACCACCATTTGCTTAGATATCAAAAAACCCAACTTCAATACCGACAACGAAATATGCGACATTTCCAACCGTGAAGCTGTGCAAACTGCTATTCAAAATATCATCAATAAACATCAAGATATTCATGTTCTAGTCAATAACGCTGGTATTCAAACCTATGGTACCGTCACAGAAACATCGGAAGAAACGTGGGACAACACACTGAACATTAACCTAAAAGGATATTTTTTGTGTTGCAAATATGCAATCCCTTATTTACTAAAAGTTATCGACCCAGTAATTATCAATATTTCAAGTGTGAATGGAGTGGGAAGCACCCCGAATGCAGCTGCTTATGTAGCCTCAAAGGCGGGGATTATCGGACTCACTAAAAGCATTGCTGTAGATTATGCACCCCAATTGCGATGCGTAGCCATTTGCCCAGCAGCGGTAGATACCCCCATGATGCAATATGAGATTGACCAACTTCCAACTACTGCTGAAAAAGAAAAGTATATGAACGACATCAATTCAATTCATTTGTTGAATAGAGTGGCAAAGGCAGAAGAAATAGCCAATATGACCCTATTCTTGGCAAGCAATAAAGCCAGCTTTACCAACGGACATTATTTCAGAGTTGACGGAGGACTTGGAATTAAGATATGAAAATAGAAACGCTCCATACGCCCCTATTTGCTTGTGCCGAAGTACCATTTGCAGATGCTTTCACTAATGATTTATTCTTTGTTGAAGCGGCAGGAAAAGGCTTTTATCGCTATCAGAATAACAAGCTTACTGTATTGCTGGCTGAATTCGAATCAACATCAATGGTAAAAAATAGCAATGATTCGTTTGTATTAAGTAGTTTAGATGGTCTTTACCATTATCAAAATAATTCTGTTATTAAACTCAAAACAGACATTGCAATCACTCAAATAAATGAAATATGTGCTGATGCACAAGGGAACATCTGGGCGGGCCAAGCTACCTACGATGAGCACCAGCATTTTTCAACTGGTTATCTTTACAAAATAAATTCAGAAGGAAAAGTCACCACTGAAGACGACTCAATTGTGATGGGAAATGGCATGGATTTTTCACCTGATAACACCATTTTCTATTTGGCTGAAACATCAAAAAAGGCAATTTATAAATACACATATAATGTAGCTACTGCTTTGCTGACCAATAAAAAAATATTTGCCAACATTCCCTCCGATAGAGGCATACCGGATGGACTTTGTGTCGATTCTGAAGGATTTGTATGGGTGGCTTGTTTTTTTGGAAGTTGCGTCATGCGTTTCGATCCCGATGGTAAAGTAGAGCAAATCGTTGAGTTGCCTGTGGAGCAAATCACCTCGCTATGCTTTGGAGGGATGGATTTAAATGAAATATATATCACTTCTGGCAATGTGCAGTGGCCAACTAAATTATATCCCCCTAGTTTTCATTTGAAGGGGAATAAAGGAGGGCAGATTTTTAAAATAAAAACTGACATTCGGGGCAAAATTAAGCATTCGTCAAACATAACTTGATAGTAAGAAGCTACCTAAGAATTAGATTTGCCGTTAATATAGATAATATTTTTGTTAATTATTGACAAAGTGTTACCAACAATTAATAAAGCAATATCAACAAGTGACAAAGTAATACCTACAAATGATAAAATGAGGTCAACAAATAACCAAAAAATAACCGAAAATGACTAAGTAATGCCTACAAATGATAAGGTAACAGCTACAAATGCCAAAAATAAATCAACAAATTACTGAGCAACAAAAACAAATGACTGAGCAACGTTACTCTATCATTTATGGATAATATTTTTCCATTTACTTCACAATCTTCCCTAATATTTGAAATTTTAGAAAAGTTAACTGCTTAAGATTAGCTCAATAAAGATAAATATCAAAGACTCAACACTATATACTATGTAATTTCTGAATAAAATTATTTAATATACTTGACATTACAATTACTTTGTTATAGATTTAGTACTTCATTCATATAAAAACCTTAAACAATGAGCACAGAAATTGCAAGTTCTCCCGCACCTGAAAATGGCGGAAATAGTTATGTTCGTTTATCGATTGAAGAACAACTAAAAATGATAGGAGTTGCTATTCAAAATACAGTCGATAATGTCGATATTCAAGCTGCCCTAGCAAAACGAGGCTACGACTCTGTCGCTATGGGCGAAGCCAAGCTATTGCTACAAGGTGCGAATAAATTTTACATCAGTCAGAAAGATAAGTATGGCAATAAATATGGAGCAAAGGACGATTTTGATCAATTGAAAGAAGAAATTGAAGATGAATATACCGACCATATAGCACTTGCCCGCGTAGCACTTAAAAACAACAGAGGCGAATTAGAAAAATTGCAGCTTAATAGCAGAAGAGAGAAATCGATCAGTGGTTGGCTCAGTCAGGCTAAAACTTTTTATAAAAATGCCATAGATTCAGCTACCATTAAAGCCGCTTTATTGAAAAAGGGCATTACTGAGGTCGAAATGAAAGCAGTGCTAGATAAAATAGGCAGTTTAGAACAAAAAGAGGCTAATAAATTCAGCACCAGAGGCGATGCACAAAACGCCACAGCCGATAGAAACAATGCGATTGATGAACTTACCGATTGGTATCGTGATTTTAGAGATACGGCTAAGGTAGCTTTAAAAAAAACACCACAATTGCTGGAAAATTTGGGTATAATAGCAAAAGATTAAGCTAAATCATATCTGATATGCTCGATGGTGAAGAACACCAACGAGGGCTAGAGAATTGATAACAATTTTTAATTATGGTTTTTATGCAACCTATCTTCCAACTAAACCAACACAATCAATAGAGGCATTTTATATAACCGGGTATTTATATGAAGATGGAGATGGTTCATTTACTATTCCAAATTTTAATTTGGTTTACGTTTATGGTTATCAAAGCTTCATATTTTTCTACTCTAAATCCAAAAATGTAAGCTTTGATAACTATATGTTTGCCCCAAGAGACTACATCAACAAGCTTTCTTTGGGTTTAAATTCAGCTGTATCGTCCGATACTTTGTTGTTTTTAGACATGAGTAAAGACATTGAAAGTCTTCCTGCTGATTTTAAGTCAGGTGATACAGTGTATGTAGCAGGTTATGGCTGCAACTATTATAGATTTCGTGGAGATTACTACGATTTCAACCAAAACAAAGAGGTTTACACCTCTTTAAACCCAAATAAATCAACTACCGTTTGGTTTATAAAGGAGTAAATATTTTACAATAAAAGCCATCCAAGTTTTGAAAACTTGGATGGCTTTTTTATAGGTTGTCATCAAATCAGGTACAGGGGCTTCGGCTCTATTATTTTTTTCTATGCCATTGCAGTTGTTCTTCAACTCAAAGCATTATAAAGTGAAATGTTTAGCAGCCATCTTTTCCAAAGTTTTAAATTTTGGAAAAGATTTTTATAGAAAACTCGCCCCCTCCTATACCTATTCTATTACTAACTTTTTCATAAACACATCTCCACCTTTGGTTACGCTCACTACATAAATTCCTTTGCTAAATGAGCTGGAATTAAATGAAGTAGTTCCCGTAATCACGCTCGATTCTATCAATTTGCCTTGCAGATCGAAAATGTCGACATTCGCTACGCCATTTACAGAAATAAAGAATAAGCCCAAGGTTGGATTTGGATAAACCGATACCAATTGCTCAATACCTGATTGTGTGGCCAATGTTTGACTAGTTATTGAAATAGTAAGTGACCCAATTATTGTTGTATTGGTTGATAGTTTTCCAGTTACTATTACAGTTCCATCAGCTAAAGCTGTCAACAAGCCTGATACAGTATTAATAGAAGCGATGGAATTGTCAGATACGCTATAGACAACAGTGGATGAAGAACCAGTAACTGAAGCTGTAATCTGCAACGTTCCATTTGGTGTATTGATCTTATTTGCAGGAGCAATCAAAACAATAGAAGGAACAATTGTTACACTATTAGCCTTGAAAGCAACTTCATACATGCCTGATATTCCTGTTGTGCTTATTGACGTAGCCGTAATGGTTACCGTGCCTAATGATAGAGCTCTAACAACACCAGAACCAGATACTGTAGCTATAGCGGTGTTTGAAGAACTCCATTTAACAGCTTGAAAAGAAGCATTGGCGGGAAGCACAGCAGCAGAAAGTGTAGCAGTTCCCAAACCTAAAACTGAAGTAGGACCAGAGATAATAATGCTTGTAACATCTATTGGCAATATCTGAATCACCAAAGTTCCTTTTACTGAAGGGTTGCTAACTGAAGTGGCCGTAATAGTGACTATGCCTAAATTGATGGCAGAAACAACACCTGCACTGTTTACTGTTGCAAATGAACTGTTAGAAGTACTCCAAGTCAATGAACCATCGCTTGGGCTGCTTGGTGATACTATTCCTGTAAGTGTTGCGGTATTGCCTTTGATAATACTGCTTACTCCTGATACACTCACACCAGTCACAGGTACAATTACGGTGATTACTTTGGTCGCCTTCACCGCACTATTTAAACCATAAGTAGCGGTAATGGTAACAGTGCCTAACGCAATACCTGATAGAGTTCCATTGGTTACAGAAGCAACAGCTGCGTTTGAAGAGCTCCAATTAACGCCAAATTGATTGGTTGCCAATGGTGCATAAGTAACTGAAAGCACGGTTGACTCTGAAATATTTACACTGCCAGAAGTTGCTCCAGTAATGGCTAAGCCTGTAGCTGTAACCGCAGCAGGAATTATAGTAAGTACATAATTGCTACTCAATGCAATGGGTAATGATATAGACCCTGTGATTGTAACTGTTCCAGATTGATTTCCACCAACGGTCAATAAACCCGATGTTGGATCAATAGAAGCGTTTCCATCAGGAATCGAAACTGAGCTCCAAGAGACATTGCCTGCATTGGCAGAAGTAATCATACTTTTAAATTGAACTGTAGAACCGTTTCCTAAAATAGTGGTGATATTGCCCACCGGATTAATAGCAACTTTAACTCCTGGAACAGCTGCCTGATAGGTAGTTGCAATACGTATTTCATCAATTGCTCCGCTACCTTCAAAACTGGCATCACCATTTGCATCATTACCCGTACTCCATGCTAAATTTGAAAATCCACTTGTGTTGGCATCAAA
>CAZMFZ010000045.1:16040-25127 GCA_964565665.1 uncultured Bifidobacteriaceae bacterium
CATCATTACCCGTACTCCATGCTAAATTTGAAAATCCACTTGTGTTGGCATCAAAGCCACTAAATAAAATAGGCCCAATAGAAGGTGTAGAAGGTTCATTTCCATCCAATGTTGGATTAACATAGCCTGTAATAGTGTGTTCTGTAGCACCAAATGCTATTTTCAATACCATCAAATTGCTGGCATTTTTTACTATTGTGACTTCAGCACCAGTAAAGGATGTATTGTTACCCTCCAAAATTTGAATTGGAAAAGGTCCTCCATACACACTGCCAGAATTAGCAAAATAGCCAAATTCAACCATTTTGTTGCCACTACCATTAAATGGGTTGGTTCCATTGAATAGTGATAAAGTGACTTCATGATCTAAATAATCGGCAGTTTTAGCCAATACAAAACCTGTGTATAGTGTTTTACCTGATTTACCTATGGTATTATCTGTATTGATAAATGAAGCTATTTTAGGGTCATTCAAATCAATAGAGCGAACTACGGGTAAGCCACCTTCATTACTCTGACCACCAACGAAATAATTACCCCTAGATGCTAACCCAGCATAATCTAATACGGGTGAATTTTTAATGCTAAATTTGTTGGCATTGCTATTCGAACCACCATTATCACCCAATGAAATATTTCCAGTGAAACCTATGCCTCCTGCAATTTTTGATAGCACAACTTTCCCTTCTTCATAGTCGAAAGGTTCGTAAACCAATAATTCGTTTGGAATATTTCCTGTAAATTGATCAAGAGTGTAATCGATTTTTTTGGAAGTATTACCTGCATTAAAGTTTATTTGTCCATAAACTGTGGCATATTTTGTATTAGTTAAAGCAGTAACTGTAATTACAGAAACGCCTGATAAAATAGAAGAGGGCAAAACAGAAGCATTTGCATCACCCACAGCATTCATCGGTACATTGGAAGTAACTGTAACTAATTGTGAGCCTCCAGCCACTGGGAATGCTAACATTGCAGGATTAGAAGAAAAAACAATGTTGTAACTGGCCGAAATTAAAGCACTGTAGTTTGTACCTGAAATTGAGATCTCGCTTGAAACAGGAATGCTATTATTAAAAACAGAAGCGGTGAAAGTAACTACAGTAACGCCAATGTTAATAGTGGCGGGAGAAGCCGTAATGTGCGATGGTGTAGCCACTTCTAAGCCGATGGTAGAAGTTACTGTTAAAACACTTTTACTTCCTGCAATATCAAAATTTAATTGATTTGTTGAAATAAAGGTGGAAGGATTGTAGTTGAAAATACTAGACACCTCTACAGCAGATAGCGCCTTGTCGGTGTAGAACAATAGTTCATCAAGCTGACCTTCGAAGTAACTATTAGTGGAGTTTCCCCAACTATCTCCATTTCCAACTACCAAATATCCATTTGCACCGTCCCCTGAAATGGCTGTTGAAGTTGCCTCTTGCACCCCATCTATATACAATTTAAACCCTGAAGCCGCAGCATGAGTAGCTACTAAATGATGCCAATTCCCGTCATTCACAGAAGTAATTGAACTTTCTACTACTACGCCTCCTCCATCAAACACACCAAATGCTACCTTTCCATCGTCTTTTAAAACAAATTTTCTGTCGTGGCTTCCTCCTCCTTGTTGGTTGCCTCTGGTAAATAAAACGCCACCTACTGATGAGGTTGTTTTTATCCAAAAACTAACTGTAAAATCAGGGGTAAAGGTTACCTCATTATCTGATCTGAAATATTGATCTGTTCCGTTCAAAACAATGGCAGAATTAGCTGAGCTAAATCGGTCGGCAGCATAGGTAGGTGTACCATAAGTAAAAGTAGCAGTACCTCCAACAGCATCATTAATATTTCCCTCAAAATCATATCTGAGAAATAAATTGCCTGTTGGTATTTGAGCAAATGCCGATAAGCTTAAAATTAAAACAAGTAAAACATTAAAAACATAATTTTTAATAGTGGCAAATCCATGTTTAAAGTGTTTTGAAACATAGAAATAAGGAAATGTTTTTTTCATAAAATAATAATTAGAAGTTAACAAAAGATAGATTGAATTTTATTAAGAATAAATTGAATTTTTTGAACCCAAATGTAAATACTTTGACAAAGCTAGACCTTCGCTATTTGTTCAATAAAGTGTGTCAAATGTTCAAAATGAGCTTTGGGAATAATAGCAATCAACTTTTCCAAAGGTTTAAACTTCGGAAAAGATTTGGAGAGGAATCACCGCTCCTCCTATACCTATTCTCTTATTAACTTTTTCATTATCACCTCTGCCTCTTTGGT
This sequence comes from uncultured Bifidobacteriaceae bacterium, assembly GCA_964565665.1. GTDB lineage: Bacteria > Bacteroidota > Bacteroidia > Cytophagales > UBA9547 > CAZMFZ01. The sequence goes on from CAZMFZ010000045.1 coordinate 18,312, forward strand.
TACTCTCACTATGTAAATTCCTTTGCTATATAAGTTGGAATTAAATGGGGTAGTTCCCGTAATCACGCTCGATTCTATCAATTTGCCTTGCAGATCGAATATGTCGACATTCGCTACGCCATTTACAGAAATAAAGAATAAGCCCAAGGTTGGATTTGGATAAATGCTGATTTCAGATGTGGCTGATTCGAAGGTAGTTGTCTTAGTACTGCCGGTTACAGTCAGTAAAAACGATCCTGAGACACCAAGTGAATTCAAACTTGAAGCTGAAATGGTGACTATACCATTATTTAAGGCAGTCACTATACCCGTTGCGCTGGTTACCGAAGCAACAGATTCATCGGAGCTTGTCCACAACAAAGATTTGTCTGTAGCATTGGCTGGCAAAACTGTGGTGGTAAGTGTAGTTACACTCCCAACTGCCAATATTTTACTTCCATTGATTCCTACCGAGGTTACGCTGATGGGCAAAATATGTATTTCATAAATTGTTGAGATTGTAGGTGTGCCCACTGAGGTGGCTGTGATGCTTACCATTCCCACATTTAACGCTTTGAGCAAACCTCCTGAGCCTGATATGCTGGCAATGGAAATGTTTGATGATTTCCAAGTAACGGCTTTGTTTGTAGCAGTAGATGGAAGTATAGATGCCGATAATTGGCTACTTGCACCTTTGTAAACAAAAGCATTGCCAAAAATAGAAATTGAAATTGCAGGAATTGGACTGATAATCAATACAATCTGACCGCTAGGACCATCAAGAGATGTTGCCGTAATGGTAACGGTGCCTACCATGAGTGCAGATACAACACCCGAACTATTAACCGTAGCAAAAGTGGAATTGGAAGATTGCCAATTAAGAGTTGCATTTGAAGCATCTAGCGGCTGAACTATTCCTAATAATGTGGTGGTTTGTCCCACCATTAATGACGCTTGTCCGGTAACAGATACTGCCGAAACGGGCACAACCACAGTAATGGCTTTAGTAGCCATTATTTCATTATTCAATACATACAATGCTGTTATGGTTACGTTTCCCAATGATAAGCCAGACACTGTTCCGTTATTTACAGAAGCAATAGCAGGATTGGAAGAAGACCATTCTACCCCGAATTGGTTTGCTGATAGAGGTGAATAGGCTATAGAGTATACAGCCGATTGGTTGATATTTACATTAGCCGCTCCATTGATGGTTATTCCAGTTGCTGAAATATCTCCCATAGGTTCTGAGCTTACAGAGCCTACTGAAATATAATCAATATTGGGACCTCCGGTGTCTCCTGCATCCCATTTGAGTGCAATGGTGTTGTTCCCTACATCGAAACTTAATGATTCATTTACATTCAGCCAGGTGTCCCAGCCGGAAGTAGGGAAGGAAATTTGCTTTACCTTTTGGCCATTAAAATATAGACTTGTTGCAATAGTAGATCCCGGACCAGCATATCGTATTTCTACGGGGCGACTTCCTGCAATTGTTGTGTTGACTGTAAATGTAACTGTTGCTCCTTCGCCTGGTAAACCTGCAAATCCTGCCCCCAAATAGCCTGAATGATCGCTCCATACATCTGCACCACCAGTTAATGCGGCATTTTCGCCTTGGTAAATTAAGGTGGGGCCGCCTAGGCAACCGGATGTGGTGATATTGGAAATCAAGCTGGCTGCAGATGAATTGCCATCAGCATCTTTCGCTTTTACCGTGATGTCATAATCGGTATCGCACTTTAATCCTTTAATATTTATTGAAGTTGTGGTAGTGCTGCCCGCAAAGCTTTGGTCTTTATAAACATAGTATTTTGTCACGCCTACATTGTCAGTAGCAGCCATCCATGACAATGAAAAAGATTTATCATCAATGTTTGTAATAATAAGGTCAGTTGGTGAAGTGGGTGCTTCCGTGTCGCCTCCGCCACCTCCTACACCTTGTATCACTTCTTTGACAGCCTCATATTTATATCTGGTAGCCACTGGTTGATTGTAGCTTTCGATCAATCCCCAAGAACCGTATTTGCTATTTGGACCGCAAGAGGAATAAAGCATCATCAGCCCTCCAACATTGTCTTTCCAATAGTTCAAGTATTCTAGGTAAAGTGTTTTCATTCGCTCGTCTCTGTTGGCGGGTATCAACACTGCCAAATCCAATGGTTCATTTTGTGCATAAGAACTATAATGTTGACCAGCTTCATAAGTACCATACTCCAAACCGTTAGCTGTGGCATAAGCCTTTTGAGAACTCATGATATCTTTGTCTCGTTGCAAATCTTCACCAAATGCACCATCGAAAAGCTCGTCAACCGAGGTAGGATCAGTAGCACTTTGGTCCCATATATAAGGTGCGTTGGCGTAAAATTCTGGTTTTACACCTGCCGGGTTGTATTGAGAACTATTGAACCAAGTGTTGATAGCAAGGTTTATCCAATATTCAGGATTGATGCTGGTAGTTTGCCAAGCGAAAACATTAATTACCCGGTCTTTTCCTGTTCCATACACATCTTCCCATAGTTTGTATATTTCCCCACTTCTGTAAACATAGTATTCCAAAGCACCATCAGTAGTTAAGCCTAAAGCCTCACCTTGATCTCTGCTATAGCTGGCTTGCGGAAAAGCCCAGTTCCATACTTCGTTGGAGTATTCAAGATATACTTTCAATGCTGGTTTCAATCTCATTTTTACCCGCTGTGCAATCTTGGTAACGCATTCATCAGATGCCTTATGTGGCAATGAAATCCACATGTCTTTATTCATTTGATTGCAAAGATCAATGGCCAAATCTAAAGAGCCGCCAGATGCATCAGAAGAAAACACAACTCCAGCCTCGTTATATCCTGATTGTGAAATATAGCCTGCAGGTTTTACTTGCGAATAATTAACTATAGGAGAAGCATTAATGCCCATCCAATCCATAAACCGAAAGGTTGAGAACATAGACCAATTTTCTATGTAGGTGGGATGCAAAGGTTCGGCTGCGTAATTGTCCTCAAATCCCGGCATTATTATTCTTAGATTTTTCAAATAATTGGAAGAATTGGTAGTGGTAATTTCAAATCCAAACCATTCGTAGTTTCCATGGCTAATAGTCCATATCTGATGGCCATTTCCTAAATTCTGCTTCAATGTTTCATTATCTGTTCTGCCAACCAAAGTGCCTTCGCCATCGAAAAAAATATGATAATCGCCAGTGGGCCATATTTGACCTGTACCGGATCCAAAACCTAATTTGATAGTTTGCCCAGCATTCAAATATTTAGCATAGCCATTGGTATCAAACTGAGCCTCTAAAAAACCAACACCATTTCGCTCGGCTTGCATAAGCTTGGCGATGTCTTTATAGGTAAATTCTGTAGTATTTGGCGTAAATGTGGAAACGTTGATACCAAAACTAGCTGGTTGAGCGAAAGAGAGCGTTGAATGTAAAAGAAACAATGTAAAGACTAAATATGTGCTTTTTCCTGATAGGAATTGTACAAACTGTGGTTGATGCTTAGTGTTCATTATGTAGTACTTCGTTAAGATAAAATTGAATTATTCGTATGCAAATTTAGCGTAATCAAATAGCCGACACATTCTATATAAGTTCAATAGTATTCGACAGTTGTTCAAAGTATGGTTTTTTGCTTGAATAAAGCGCTCTTCGGGCTTGTCGAATATCATCCTAAGCTTGTTGAAAGACAGCTTGACAATAAATTTGCATTGGCTTGGATACAAAAAAAATCCGATGCCAAAGGCACCGGATTTTCTACTCTTATTATTACTATAACTACTATTCTATTACTAACTTTTTCATAACCACATCTCCATCTTTGGTTACTCTCACTACATAAATTCCTTTGCTAAATGAGCTGGAATTAAATGAGGTAGATCCTGAAATCATTGCAGATTCCAACATCTTACCTTGCAAATCAAATATATCAACAAGTGCAGCTCCGTCAGTTGAAACGAAGAATGTACCAGATGCTGGATTTGGGTAAATGCCAATGGCACTATTTAAATTTTCAGCAGCCTCTCTTGCGCCCACTCCAGTTACAGAAATATTATCAATATTGATTCCGCCAGTATCTCCAGCATCCCATTTGAAAGCAATGGTATTGCTACCATTATTCAGAGTCAATGCTTCAGAAGTTACTACCCAAGTGTCCCATCCATTGGTAGCAAATGATTTTTGTTTGATTTTAGTGCCATTTACATAAATGCTAGTGGTTTTAGCTGGAGTATTGCCTGCAAACTTAATGGCAACTGTCTTGCTGCCTGCTGCTGTTACGTTTACATTAAAAGTTACCGTAGCACCCACCTCTGGCATACCTGCAAAGCCCGTTCCAGAATATCCAGCATGATCGTCCCATATTCCTGCACCACCAGTCAATGCGGCATTTTCACCTTCATAAACTGAAGTAGTGCTTCCGCTGCAAGCAGAGGTTGTAACATTCAGAGTAGAACTAGAAGCGGATGCATTTCCTGCGGCATCTTTTGCTTTTAGCGTCATGGCATAGGCAGTGCCACATGCTAAACCCGATACATTAAAAGTGGTTGCGGTAGGCGTGCCAATAGAAGTACCTCCTCTGAAAACTTCATAACCAGTTACCCCAACATTATCTGTAGAAGCTGTCCAATTCAATGTAAAGCTGGTTTGCGTGATACTAGCAGAAGATAACGAAGTTGGTGCAGTCGGTGCTTGCGTATCAGTGCTTCCTCCAGTTACAGAAATATTATCAATATTGATTCCGCCAGTATCTCCAGCATCCCATTTGAAAGCAATGGTATTGCTACCATTATTCAGAGTCAATGCTTCAGAAGTTACTACCCAAGTGTCCCATCCATTGGTAGCAAATGATTTTTGTTTGATTTTAGTGCCATTTACATAAATGCTAGTGGTTTTAGCTGGAGTATTGCCTGCAAACTTAATGGCAACTGTCTTGCTGCCTGCTGCTGTTACGTTTACATTAAAAGTTACCGTAGCACCCACCTCTGGCATACCTGCAAAGCCCGTTCCAGAATATCCAGCATGATCGTCCCATATTCCTGCACCACCAGTCAATGCGGCATTTTCACCTTCATAAACTGAAGTAGTGCTTCCGCTGCAAGCAGAGGTTGTAACATTCAGAGTAGAACTAGAAGCGGATGCATTTCCTGCGGCATCTTTTGCTTTTAGCGTCATGGCATAGGCAGTGCCACATGCTAAACCCGATACATTAAAAGTGGTTGCGGTAGGCGTGCCAATAGAAGTACCTCCTCTGAAAACTTCATAACCAGTTACCCCAACATTATCTGTAGAAGCTGTCCAATTCAATGTAAAGCTGGTTTGCGTGATACTAGCAGAAGATAACGAAGTTGGTGCAGTCGGTGCTTGTGTGTCAGTGCTGCCACCAGTATAAGAATTAATGTTAACTCCTGTAGGTACCGAAATAGTGCTTATTCCAGGGCCTGTCCAACCGATAGCTGCATTGTCGCCTCCTCCACCTTCTTTATGCAATAATTCGAAATAGTAACTTTGACCTGCCACTAAAGCTCTAGCGGCTGATTGTTGGCTTGCATAAGTGTTCCAAGTTCTTGGTGCTGCCCAACCTGATACATTGGCTATTTTTACTTTATTTGATGGTGAATTATTGGTACTCAAATAAAACTCTCCGTCATCATCAGTAGCGATATAGAATGTATAATTTCCTGAGGTAGATGGAATGATGTAACCACGAATTCTGGCTCCAAAGCTCTCGTCTCTATTGGTTGGTGCTTCCAGTAAAGTGAGGTTTTGAGTTCCAGTGGGGGCAGACGAGAAATTAACAGCCGACAAATTAGTGCCGCCAATATTTGACCAATATTCATAAGTAAGCGAACCATCTCCATTAGCAGAGCCACCACTACCGCTGCAAGCTGAAGTCGTTACATTCGAAGCAGAACTAGCAGAAGAAATATTTCCTGCTGCGTCTTTTGCTCTTACCGTCATTCCATAAGCTGTAGCACAAGTTAATCCTGTTACATTTAATGAAGTTGAAGAAGCATTTCCAACAAACGTTGAGCCTCGGTAAACATCATAACTAGAAACTCCTACATTGTCAGTAGCTGCATTCCACGATAATGTGAATGAAGTTTGTGCAATACTAGAAGAACTAAGTGCTGTGGGTGCAGTTGGTGCTTGTGTGTCGCCACCGCCTCCTAAACTGGCAATCACATTCTTAACCGCTTGATATTTATAAGAGGTAGCTGGATTTTGGTTATAATACTCCAACAAACCCCAAGAACCGAATTTACTGTAAGGCCCCGTAGAGCTGTATAGCATCATTAGCCCTCCAATATTATTTTTCCAATAGTTAAGGTAATCTGTATATAAAGTCCCCATTCGTGCATCTCTGTTTGCTGGCACGTACACCGCCAAGTCGAGTGCTTCATTTTGGGCGTATGAGCTGTAATGCTGACCAGCTTCATAAGCACCATACTCCAAACCATTGGCTGTGGCATAGGCTTTTTGAGAGGTCATAATATCTTTGGTGTATTGCAAATCGGCTGCAGCTCCTGCAAAAAGCTCGTTAACAGACGCGGGATTTGTTGGACTTTGGTCCCATATATAAGGTGCATTGGCATAAAACTCAGGTTTGGCACCGGCAGGGTTGTATTGGGCACTATTAAACCATGTATTGATAGCAAGGTTTATCCAAGATTCAGGATTGATGCTAGTAGTTTGCCAAGCAAAAACATTAATTACCCTTGTTTTTTCAGCCCCCCATACATCTTCCCATAGTTTGAATGTTTGCCCACTTCTATATACATAATATTCCAAAGCACCTCCTGTAGTTAGGCCTAAAGCCACACCTTGATCTCTGCTATAGC
>CAZMFZ010000046.1:0-25095 GCA_964565665.1 uncultured Bifidobacteriaceae bacterium
GTTGCTCAAAATGCAGGCAACCCTATGACGATTGTGCAAAAATTTACAAAAGAACAATAGCCGCAAACATCTAATGTATTAGCATAGAAAAAAAAGCTAGTTTTTTATAATCGTCTGGTTCCACAATCTGGTTGGTGTAACCATCAACCCTTGCCTTGCTTAAGCGGAATAGCAGCTGAAATTGGTTGCCTTCTATTGCTCCTCCACTCCTTCACTATCTTCTTTCACCTTCTTCTTTTTTAATTTTTTGGCTGGTTTTGGTGCCACTTCTGCAGGTTCGGGATTTGTTTCTTCAATTACAGGTTCGGTAGTTTCAGTATCATCTGAGGTAATGTCTGTTTTTTTCTTCTTCGATGGCTTAGGCTGTTTTACTGGTTTGATTTTTTCTTTCGGAGGCTCTACCACAGGTTCGGGATTGGTTTCTTCAATAGGCTGGTCATTTATTGTATTTGATTTCGTTGCTTTTTTCTGCTTGGGTTCTTTGGTTGGCAATGGCTTTTCTTCTACTGGTTCAACTGGAGCTATATTTTGCTCTACAGATTGTTCTTCGCTGGTAATGTCAACTTTCTTGGCTTTCTTTTTCTTGGTTTTCTTTGGTGCTTCTACATCTACAGGTTCAGGATTGGTATCTGTAGATTCCTCAATTTTGGGAGCAGGCTCTTCCAGATTTCTATTTTGCTTATAATCAGTGAGTTCATCATAGCTCAAATTCAGGTAATTCTTGTAAAATTCCTTCATAAACAAAGCCTCTTCCGCCTCATCTGCCTTCACAAAAGTGTATACATTTGGCGTGCCTGTTTCACCTTTCGATTTACTTGAAATTATAGTATTAAAATCTTCGTCTGAAGAAAGTAAAGCTAAGCGACCTGGTTGGTGGTTGAAATAATACCAATTGTCGCTATTTGGCCGAAGTGCAATAGTTACAATATCTCCTGTTTCAGTTCGCTTTACTTCCGCATAGCCATCTACATAAGTATTAATATCGTTGCCTAATATATTTAGTAGCTTTAATTTTCCTTTGCTGTACCAAGCTTTGTGTTGGTTCGACCACACAAAATTTATTTTCTCAAAAGCTATGCCTTCTGTGAGTTTAGGCACGAACTTATACATGGGTTTGTAATCGAGCATATCGGCAATATGCTTATCATACAATTTGGCAGCTTTGTCGCCCGCAAACTGAGCTATTTTCAACAGCAATTGATTTGTTTGTTCGGGTGTAGACGAGTCTGTTCGCAACAGCATTTGCTCCATATATATTTCGGCAATGCGTTTAGCCGCTAGGTCAAGGGCTTTAGCTGGCATATTCATTTTTAGCGAAACCATACCATCAAGTACATAGCTATGTTTTCTAATATTTTCTCTTGCTTCACCTGCCACAGCAATAGAAAAGTTCAAATCAGGGCGAGCCAACGTAAACGAACCCAAACAATCGAGTGTTTGCAACGAATCGTTGTAGATATATTTATTGCCAACCAAAGTAGCTCCTGCAAGTCTTTTTGTTTCTCCCACTACAAAGGAACTAGTTTCTTTTTCGTATCTCAATTCGCCACTGGCACTGAAAATCTCATGGTCATCTTCGCTTTTGCGATGCGAAACTAAAGTGCTGTACAAATCAAAATCGCCTACTTCATTGAAGAAACCACTATAAAGCTGTTGATAAATGGCAGGTTCGGTATTGCTGGTATCTTCCGTGCCTGCTTCAGAAATATTTTTCACCTCTTGCACATTTTTTTTGGTTTTTGAAGAAGTTAGTTGATCAGTTGGCGAGGCAATTTGTACCACAAATTCTTTGGTAGTGCCATCGTGTTTGTAGGGAATCCAGTCGGTAGAAAGCTCTTTGTTGTGAATTTCCATCCGTACCATACCATCAAAAAGCAACGATTGCTTATGTGCCACCAATTTTACTTTGCCTTTGTACAATACCTTGGGGGCAATATAAAATTTATCTTTTTCATCTATAAAGCCTTGTGAAGCAGTATATCTTGAAGTCTCGGTTTTGCTTATTATTTGCTCTTCAGTGTAGAAATTATTGAAGGGAATTGAAACGGTATCTCCTGCCTCGTTAGAAAATCTGTAAATGGCACTTCCACTAAATTTATACCTTGATTCGATTTCAATTTTGCCTTTTACCAAGTAATGATAAGCGGTAAGGGTATCAATTATTAGTTTAGATTTTTTAAATGTTTTCAAATACCCTTCTTCACCCACCACAACTTTGCCACTATCGGGAATAATTTTTGAATCAGACGATTTAATAAAAGGCACACCTTCTATTTTCAATTGCTTTTTATTGATGTCGTACACGGCAGCTCCTGCATTGAAAATCAAAGAGTCGTATTTTGGGTTGGTAGCCAAGAAATACGATTTGCTGATGTCGTCAGGGTTTTCTGCCGTCATCGAAACGGTTCTTTTTGTTAAATCCCACTTCGCATTTTCTATAGAGGTAGCATATTCGCAAAGCGGAAAACTGATGCCAGTTACCCCCCTTATTTCAGGATTGATGTACGCTATGGCATCTTTCAAAATAAAAGTGATTTTCACATTATTCACCTCAAGGCTATTTTTTGTGTACCCGGGCAGTTTGCTATTCAACACCGCATGGCGAGCCACTACATTTTTCTGGTTAAATTCAATTTTTGGAGAAATTACTCTTTCTTTTTTTATTTCAAGTAAACCACTTCCCGATACACCGTTTGGGGAAACAGCCAAATTACCCTCCAATTGTACCTGCTTCTTATACAAATCGAATGGATAATTGAAATTGATGGCAAACAGTGTATCTTTTCTAGGAATATATTTGAGTTCAAAATCTGCAATATCTGTATCGGGAAAATAAGCAGTAGAATCTATTCGCTCTACAATTTTGGCTTGCGGACCTCGGGCAATGATTGAATCTTGGTAAAAAACAAAATCGCTTGAATACCAAGTAGAAGACTGGTATTTAATATAGCCATCGCCCCTTATTCCCTCGTTATTTAATTTGATATTTCCGAAAAATTTGGCTTTACCACCAAACAAATCGTAGCCGCTTTCAGGTGCTTTGTGGGCAAAGCCCAATGAATTGTCGGGCATTACTTTTAAATGTTCTTCAAAATCAGGAAATATGCCATCGGTGTGAAACATTCCTGGAAACTTCAATTTTGATTTGTCTGCCTTTTTTACGCTATCGGTTTTAAACGGGGGAATTTTGAAATACACACGCCTGTCGTAAGTGCCACCCAATATTTCTTTACCCGTAAAATACACGTACGCACCCGTTTCGGCATCGAATCTTGGAAATTCGGGCATATTCTTTTTCCCCGATTTATTTTCAGGGTCATTAATGAAAAGTGTACCTTTTGAATACACTAAATTATTATTCATAAACTGCTTTTCAGAGGTATTGCTGACAGTTTTTGTTTTGCTTTTTAAGAATTTTAAAGTATCTATTTTGGTGAGCTTCACTTCAAAATCATTGTAGTGCAACTGAAAATCGGAGCCTTTAAAAAGAAAAAAACCGGCTATTAGCACCCCATCAAAATACAGGTCGTGGTTTTGATACACTTTTACAATGCCCTTATCGGGAATGGCAAATACGTGCGATGAGTCGCTCACGTAAAATCGCTCTACTCCTCTGATAATCATAGGGTTATCAGGCCCAAACTTGATAGTGGCATTGGGCAATTCGGGTGAAAGTGAGGGAATATACAGATTGTCGTAATCGGATTTGCCTTCAAAAGCCTGTAAAAAAAGCATTCCCTTGGGCAAAATATCAATCTTGCCAGAGCTCGGTTCAAATTTCACAAACCCTTTTCTATCCATATCTGTCATACTACCCACCATGGTTTGCTTGTTCACTTTCATGGTTTTGAGCAAATCTTCTAGGTAAATATTTTCAGCCTTTGTTTTTTTGAGATAATACTGTAAAATTTTTAGTGGGTGAAAATTGCCCACACTTATCATTTTCTGAAAATCATTGGCATTGAAGTAGTTGGTAGATTTAAAAATGGCAGGTATTTGGCGTTTTGCAGAGGTGATATTCAAATTCATGCTATCTGAATCTATATTCCAGTCGAGTTGATCTATAGAAAATTCAAAACCGTGGTAAGTGTCGCGAAACGGGCTAGTTTGGAAAATTCCTTTTTCACGTTTGAACTGCACCGTTTTGCTTCGTGCATCAAATGAAAATCCCAAGCCAGGATGGATGATAGAATCGTTGCCTATAAAAATAATTACGCTTGAGGGAGAAGCTGTGAGTGCAGAATCTCTGAAAATAAAGTGATTGGATTTTACTTGAAAACTGTTTTTACCATCGCTATAGGTTAACATAGAAGGTTTTTCATCTATACAAGTGCTGGAAAATTTCCTGCCAATCAGCGAAAACGCCCCTAAATAACTGATGTTTCTTTGCAATTTATTGATTTCAACATCATTGGTATTGGAGGTAAACTTGGGGAAATTGGCAACCTGAATATTCCTGCTTGTGGGCGATTTGTATTCAAAAATGCCCTGTACAGGCCTTTCAAGTTTTGAAGTGTTAGTAAATGTGGTATTCTCAATTAGCAATTCATTTTTACTCACATTAAAATTGTACTCATAAAAGGAAGCTGATGCTTCTGCCAAATCGCTGCCAACACTCGACCAATCTATTTTGCCGCTCGACCCCAAAAATCTATTGTCTATTAGTTGAAGCGAGCCTTTTGTATTTTGAATTTTCAAGGTATCAAATCGGGAAATAAGGAGCAGATTTACCGCCTCTAATTTTAAAAGCGGCCCATCGAATGATTGCACAATGCCTGTGTTGAAAATATCTACCGTTTGAGGGCTAACTTCTGCATTGGGGTCTGCAGCGTCTGTTTTAGGTTGCTCAGCTTGAACAGCTTCTGCAGGAGTTACTGAAAATCCAGCGTAGGAAAAATCGTAGCTCCCACCTTCTACAGTAATATTATTATTAAATGAATAGAACAATTGCCTTTTTTCAAAAAACAAGGAAGCTGTCTGCAAAAAACTATTCAATACCCTTACCTCTTGAAAATCAACCGTTTTAACTATGGTTTCAAAATAATTTTGAAGCTTTTTGCTGTTCATTTCTTGATTGTCGAGGGCTTTCATCAAGCTGTTTAAAAAGCTAATGCCCTGCACATTGAAATTGTAGCCTTTGTTTTTGATGGCTAGGGTAATCTTTGTGATTTTATTTTTATTGATGTCGTCAAGCAACTGATGATTCCAATAGTTGGCCTCAAATCTATCTACAGTAGCCATCAAATTCTTATTCTTTGTGGCGAAAACCACTCCTTTTATTTCAGATATATAAGTTGATTTGTCTTGAAATAAATTGGCTTGTGCATTGCAGACACACAAACAAAAAAGTATTAAAATAGATGTAAAAACCGCTTTCAACATGTGTTGTAATTATATAATGTCAAAAATAAAATAATTTCGATACATATAAGCCTTTTTGGGCTAATATAGTGAGTAAAGACAATGGCATACAATCGCAGAAAATTTATAAATTGCCAAGCGATTATAAGTTTTAACGCCCAACCATTTCACTTCCATGCTAAAAAAGGTAAAAATACTATTTTGCAATTGCATATTATTTGGGGCAGTTTCGGCTCAGAATTTATTGCCCGATGTATGGCGATTTAAAACTGGCGATGACTTAAATTATGCAAAACCAGAATTTGTAGACACCACTTGGCAGCTTATAAAAAGTGGAGCTACTTGGGAACGCCAAGGCACAAAAGATTACGATGGCTACGCTTGGTACAGAACTACCATTTTTATTCCTGAAAAATTAAAAGCCGATGCCGAAAAATACGGTGGATTAATGCTGAATTTGGGCAAAGTTGACGATGCGGATTACACTTATTTCAATGGTGAACTATTGGGCAAAACAGGTGAATTTCCTCCTAATTATGTAGGTAAATACGATGTAGAACGCAATTATTCGATTTCCACAAAAAGCATTGCTTGGGGCAAAAACAATACTGTAGCCGTAAGGGTGTACGACCAAAGTGGTGGCGGTGGCATAAATGGAAATGCAGCAGAGCTGATAATAAAAGGAGCAACCGATTATTTTAAAATTGAAGCCAAGTTTAGCCGACCAGACCACATAATCATTGGAAAAGATACGGCAACCTTATTTTTTGCTGTAAAAAATCTATTACTTGAGCAACTTACAGGTAAAATAAGCCTAGAAGTAACTACAGATTTTGGTGATAAAGTTTCATCAGAATCGAAAGAAATCACCCTTTCAAAGCAATCATCTTCGGTAACAGGCTTTTTTGTAAAGGAACTGAAACCTGGATTTTATAAGGCTGTGGCACATTTGCAAAGCAATTTGGGCAACAAATCGCTCAGATTTTCATTTGGTGTAAACCCTGAAAAGATAGAATCACCTACTGATAGAAATGCCGATTTTGATGTATATTGGGAAGATGCAAAAAAAGATTTGGCTGATGTGAAACCCGATTACAAATTGCAACTGATAGATAGCCTTAGTAAAGGAAAGCGAAATATTTATTTGGTAGAGATGCAATCTTTGGGCAACATAAAAATAAAAGCATGGTATGCAATACCCAAAAAAGCGGGCAAATATCCTGCAATTTTACATGTGCAAGGGTATTCAGGTTTTTTGAAACTTGATGGCATGTATGAAAGCGATGATATGATAGCCCTAGGCTTAAATATAAGAGGGCATGGTTTCAGTCAAGACGACTTCAATCCAGGTTTCCCGGGTTTTTTACTTTCCGGAATTGAAGAGAAAGAAAAATACGTGTACAGAGGTGCTTATATGGACACCCGCAGGGCAGTAGAGTTTCTGTTTTCTCGCCCCGAGGTAGATACCGCAAAAGTAGCCGTAGAAGGCGGGAGCCAAGGCGGAGCATTGAGCATTGCTACTGCGGCCTTAAACAATACAAGAATAAGCCTATGTGTGCCTCATGTGCCGTTTCTTTCCGATTTCAAAGATTATTTTCGCATTGCCAACTGGCCTGGAAATGAATTTACAACTTTTGTCGCCACTACTTTACCTGGTGCTACTTGGGATAATATTTACAACACTCTTAGCTACATCGACATCAAAAACCTGGCACCATGGGTAAAATGCCCCACATTTATGGCCATAGGTTTGGTAGATGATGTATGCCCTCCGCATATCAATTTTGCCGCTTTCAATCAAATTACTTCCCCAAAATCTTATGTTGTATACCCTAATGCGGGTCACGGTTTGCCTTCTGAATACACAGTTTTGAAATACAAGTGGATAAAAAAACAGTGGGCAATAAAAGAAACAGTTACCGAACCCGTAAAAGCAAAAACGGGTAAAAATTTGCAGGCAAAAAGCAGCAAAAAGTAGCCTGAAATACACTACATTAGGAAGAATGCCGCTTGGTAACTAGTGTTCACAATTAATGCTTAAACTTGCATCCCGATTTATTTAGCAGAAATTTTTTCAATAATGACATTTAAAATTAATCATCCTTCAGCAACTGTTAATACTAAAATCCTTTTGGCTTCGTCCAAAAGCGAGAGTAACAGAGCCTTGATTATCAATGCTTTAACAGGGAATAAATGCGATATACAAAATGTATCAGCCGCTCGCGATTCTGTAACTATGAATCGATTGTTGAATTCAAATGACGACATATTAGACGTATTGGATGCAGGCACCACCATGCGTTTTCTCACGGCTTTTTTAAGTTTGCAAAAAGGAGAAAAAACCCTCACAGGTACACCTCGTATGTGCGAGCGACCCATTGGTGTGTTGGTAAATGCCCTGCGTGAAATAGGGGCAAATATTGAGTATTTACACAATGAAGGCTATCCGCCATTGCTGGTAAAAGGGATGCCAACCCAACGTAAAAACCGCATTCAGATTCGAGGCGATGTGAGCAGCCAATACATTTCGGCATTGCTTATGATTGCACCTTGCTTGCCAATGGGCTTAACTTTAGATTTAACTGGCGAAATAGGCTCAGTACCTTATATCAACATGACTTTGCAAATGATGGCAGCCTTTGGTATTGGCTGCGATTTCTCAGATTCCACCATTACTATTCAGCCTCAAACATATAAACCAAGCTCTTTTTATGTGGAATCAGACTGGTCGGGGGCTAGCTACTGGTTTAGCATTGCGGCTTTGGCTCACGCATCTGAGATTGAACTGGTGGGCTTGAAAAAAAATTCTTTACAGGGAGATGCTGCCATTGTGCCATTTTTAGAACTATTAGGCGTGCATGCTACCTACAAAGAAACCTCAATAATACTAAAAAAAGACAGCTCATTTACGCTCCCACAATCAATTGAAATCGACTTTACCAATTGCCCTGATATTGCACAAACTTTGGCTGTAATATGTGCTGGATTGGGTGTTGAATTGATAATGACAGGCGTAGAAAGCTTGAAAATTAAGGAAACCGATCGATTGGCAGCTATTGAGATAGAACTGGCAAAATTTGGGGTAAAAGTAAAAGAGACCTCGCCACAGAGATATACTGTTTCTGGCTTAGCAAAAGTAAATGGCCAAGAAATACACACTTATGACGACCACCGTATGGCCATGGCATTTGCTCCTTTGGGTGTACTAGGCAATATCCAAATTGAAAATCCGAATGTGGTAGTGAAATCCTATCCTTCGTATTGGGACGATTTGAAACTGGCAGGTTTTGAGGTAGCGTAAACCATAAATTAAGCTAAACGCTATTAAAATTTCTCACTTTTATTGATGTGTTCATTAATTGTCGTATGTGGAACAATCTCACATATTCCAAATAATTCAACTTTCAAAACACCATTATTTAAACTACTTTTTCTAATTTGCGGCTCTTTCAACTTTTATACTCATGCCGAAATTCGACCTCAAAGCCTATCTGCCGCATTTTATAGTGGCAATCTTTTTTATCCTATTAGTGAGCATCTATTTTTCGCCATTGGTATTTCAAGGCAAATCAATGAAAGTACATGATATTGTGCAATATCAAGGCATGGCTAAGGAAATAAACGATATGCGGCAGAAATATGGCGAAGAGCCATTCTGGACGAATGCAATGTTCAGCGGAATGCCCAATACCCTCATTAATATGCAGCAATGGGGCAATTTGGTAAAGCCCATACATGATTTTATTTCAAGATTTCCTGCCTATCCAGCCAGCTTGGTTATCATTGGCATGGTGTGCTTTTATATCCTTTTATTGGCTTTTGATGTACATTGGTTGGCAGCCGTTATCGGAGCTATTGGTTTCGGATTTTCCAGTTTTACATTTATAAGTTTGGTGGCTGGGCACAATGCCAAGGTGGCATGTATGATGTATATGCCCTTGGTAATAGCTGGCATGGCCTTGGCTTACCGCAAAAACTGGCTATTGGGGGCCTCTGTTTTTGGCATAGGCGTGGCTTTGCAAATTGTGAATAACCATGTGCAAATCACCTATTACCTGTTTTTTATTGGCTTACTCTATTTTGGCGTTGAATTGTTGAATGCGGTGAAATTGAAATCATTTCCTAATTTTGTGAAAGCTACTGGAGGATTGGCTTTGGCAGCAATATTGGCTTTAGGAACCCATGCAGGTTATTTTTTATCTATTCAAGAATACAGCAAATACACGATTCGGGGCGAAAGTATTTTAAAACCATTGGAGGAAAGCAAAGAAGCTGTGCGAGCTGAAGGATTGGACAGAGATTATGTATTCAACTATAGCTATTCACTCGATGAGCCTTTTACTTTTATAATGGCCGATTATTATGGAGGCGAAAGTGGACTGGCTCCTCAAAAGTATAAAAATGTAGCAGCAGCTATGCGTAAGCAAGGCTACGACCCCAACCAGATTCTCAGTAGTTTGCCTGCATACTTTGGTGGTCAACCATTTGTCGCAGGCCCGATGTATATGGGATGCATCATCGTTTTTCTGTTTATTTTAGGAATGGTAGTGGTACGCAGCCCCATCAAATGGGCGTTGCTTGCTGCATCTTTGGTTGGAATATTATTGGCCTATGGCAAAAATTTCCCGCTTTTAAATTACTTCTTGTTCGATTATTTCCCCATTTACAACAAATTTCGCTCGGTGACAATGGCAGTAGTTATCCCTCAATTCTGCCTTTCGCTGCTGGCTGTGTTGGGAATTCAGGAATTAATTAATGCGAAGAAAAAAGAAGAATATTTGAAGCCTCTTTTCATTGCTTTGGCAATCGTTGGGGGAGTTCTCGCTTTGGTATTTGTAGCGGCAGGTTCTGCAAATTATTTATCGGAGCAAGAACTCAGCTCTCAATTACCCGATTGGCTTATGGAAGCCATTGCTGACGATAGAAAAGCGGTGAGAACAGGCGATGCCCTGCGCGCTTTCTTATTTATCGGCTTGGTTGGGGGCATTCTTTATTTTTATCTGAAGAATAAATTAAAGGATACTTTGGCTCTTGGTGCGATTGCATTGCTAGTGTTGATGGATTTGTGGAGTGTTGATAAACGCTATTTAAATGAAAGCCTTTTTGAAAAAAAGGTGTTTGAAACATTCTACACTCCCACCGAAGCCGATCAGTATATTTTGCAAGATAAAGACCCAAATTTCAGGGTTTTGAATCTTGATAATCCATTCAATGAATCTCGAACATCTTATTTTCATAAATCTGTTGGCGGTTATAGCCCTGCCAAGTTGCGTAGGTACCAAGATTTAGTTGAAAGAATCATTGCTCCTGAAATGCAAACTCTGGTAGGAAAGCTTAAAAAAGGGGAAGATGGATTTGGCAAAACGCCTGTATTAAACATGCTCAACACAAGGTATATTATAGCTGGAGAGCAAGCTCTGGCAGTAATTCCTAATAAAAACGCATTGGGCAATGCTTGGTTTGTGCCTTACGTTCATTCCGTTAAAAATCCCGATGAAGAGATAAAAGCTTTAGAAATATTCAATTCTGCGACCACAGCAGTAATTGACGATTCCAAATTTAAAGCTTCAGCAAGCGAATTCTCGTTAGATACCACAGCCAAAATTATGCTCACTGCATACAAGCCCTACGATTTGACCTATAAATCAGATAATTCGCAAAATGGGTTTGCAGTGTTCTCGGAAGTATATTATCCCAAAGGCTGGACAGCCACAATAGATGGCAAGGATGCAGAGATTAAACAAGTAAACTTTGTATTGCGAGCTTTAGAAATTCCAGCCGGAACACACACAATCCAATTCAAAATGGTAAATGAAAAATATGTGTTGGGCAATACCATTGGCTTGGTTTGCTCAATATTGCTCATTGGTGGTGTGCTGGTAGTTGGATTTATTGGCTTTAGAAAAAAAGCTTCTTAGATTACTGATGAATCTGTAATTAAGCTTACCATAAAAATATAGGCTTAAGTTTAATTATGACCTTCTAAATAACATTGAAAAGAGATAATTGATGACATTAGATTTAGAAACATTAAGAGATGGAATTCTTGGACTAACACCAGAATTTGGAAGTTTTTGCTTACAAGCATGTACTGTTTGTTTAGAAAACTCTAATCATTTAAATGGAGTAAATGCAACATTAACCGAGACATATTCAGATAGTTTGCAATTAAACCGGACAAGTACCGTAAACCAACAAGTTAGCAGAAATTGGAAAGATTTACAGGAAGCAACGGAATATGGCGCAACTGCAATTGCAATTTTATTAGCTAATGAATTGACCGAATTTAGCTGTATTGAGCGTTCTAGTAAAGGTTTAGGATTTGATTATTGGCTTGGAGTAGAAGATGATTTCGGGTTGTTTCAGAACAAAGCAAAACTCGAGATATCAGGGATACTAAAAGAAACAGATACTAATAATTTAGAGAGCAGAATCAAGATCAAAGAGAATCAGACAATGAAATCTGCATATTTGAATATGAAAGCTCATATTTGTGTTACAGAATTTTCAAATCCCAAATG
Source organism: uncultured Bifidobacteriaceae bacterium (assembly GCA_964565665.1). Taxonomy (GTDB): domain Bacteria; phylum Bacteroidota; class Bacteroidia; order Cytophagales; family UBA9547; genus CAZMFZ01. The sequence goes on from CAZMFZ010000046.1 coordinate 11,883, forward strand.
TGCTTATAAGGTAATCTAATGACTGTAAAAGATTTACATAGAGAATCAATGAAATTTAATGATTTAGCATTGCTTGCTAAGTTCGAAGATGATATTGACAAAGTCAGAGAAAATTTTTTTAGAGCATTTGAGTTTGAAAAAAAGGCTTTTATACTATTTAATAAAGTTCAGAAGAAGAACCTACTCGTTCTATATTAATTAGAAGTGCAGCAAACCTTGCAATACTATCAGAAGAATTTAGAGAGGCGGAAAAATTAATTTCTATCGGACTTGCGGGAGATATTTCAGAAGAATTTGCTGATGAATTCAGAGATTTGTTACAACAAATTAATTTTTTTAGACATTTAGAACTGAAAGGAATTATATTAAATACACATGAGCTACAATTAAGTCTAGCGGGAAATCAAGTTGGACATGGGATAATTAGAAGCGATGAATTTCTAAATAGAATAGATATAATAGAAAAAATAGCATATAGAACTGCTGACAGATTAAGGAAAACCCCATTTGCAGATAATGCCAAATTTAAAAAAGACAATATAATAAATTTTGAGCCTTATTTATCTGTACCAAGAGCGGCTAGTTTTGCTGTTACTATTCGATTTGGGCAAATGACAAATCAACAAGTTTTTGAAGGAATGGATATTCAATCTGTTTTGATTGACGACATTTTAAATAATATTCAATTGATTAACGAAGAGAATTATTTAAAACTAAGCGAAAATATACTAGACGAAACATATAGAAATAATTTTATTGCTTTAGCTAAACAACTGGCACCTGATGGTGATAGAGTTAAACTTGTAGGTTTTACTACAACTAAAAATAATAAAAACATTACAGTCGAATTATCTAAACCAATTAATAAAATTGAAACATACCCTATTACAAAAAAAACAAACTTAATGCCGATTGACCAACCAATTGAATTAGAAGGTCTATTATCATTTGCAGATTCTAAAAAAAGTAAAATTAAACTAACAAATAGTGAAAATGTTGACTTTGATATTGTAGTCCCAAACGGATTACTTTCAGACATAGTAAACCCATTTTTTGAAGATGTTGTAGTTATAAAAGGGATAAAAAAAGGAAAAATTATCGTTTTAAATGATATTTCAAAAAAAGAATAATTTGATTTATCAAAATATACCCGTAAGTCTTTTATCAATATCTTAGTATGGGTGGTGATTATACCCGAGCTGATCTTATCATGACATTAATATATATATAGGTCTTATAAACCAATGAAAATGCCCTTACTGAAGGATACCTTATTAATAGTACTGCTGATAGTAACCTATGGATGTAGAACTATGGCTCAGAAACCAGCAATTGATACCACAAGTACAAAATTTAGCGACCCTGATATTGAAAATTTTTCTCCAGTTTTCGAAACCCCTAAAAATGAGGTGAAGGCAGAATCTAACCTGCCTATAAAAGATTGTAAATCGTTGCCAGTATCAAGCAATGCAAGGCTAAAAGTGATTTCCGATTCTATTTCTGGGGCTAATAAGCTAATAAAGTATGCCCAAGGCTATAGAATATTGGTGTACTCGGGCATGGATAGAGACGAGGCCAACCGAGCCAAAGGAAATCTCTACCAGCTTTTACCAAATGCCGACATATATACTGTGTACAAGCAGCCCAACTATCGGGTGAAAATGGGCGATTATTCCGACAGATTAGAAGCTTATAGGGTATTGAAATTAGATGTTGCTCGCATTTACCCCAATGCCATTGTAATTCAAGACAATGTTTTTATTAAAAGAAAGTAAAACAAGAAATGGTATCGGCAGGTGAAATACAATATTTAGCAAAGCAAAATTTTAGCGAAGTTCAGGCACACAGACACCACCTGCACGCCAATCCTGAGCTGTCGTTTAAAGAATTTGAAACGGCCAATTATATTGCCAATACACTCGCCACATACAATATTCCATTTAAAGCTGGTGTAGCAGGCACAGGCTTAGTGGGCTTGATTGAAGGCAAAAATCCATCAAAGAAAATCATTGCTTTGCGTGGCGATATAGATGCCTTGCCAATTATTGAAGCCAATGAAGTAAGCTATAAATCTCAAAATGAGGGTGTTATGCACGCTTGCGGACATGATGTGCATACCTCCTCTTTGCTTGGAGCAGCCAAAATATTAAACAAAATAAAAGATAAATTTGAAGGAACGGTAAAACTAATTTTTCAGCCAGGCGAGGAAAAATCACCAGGAGGGGCATCAATGATGATTGCAGAAGGCGCTTTGCAAAATCCCAAACCCGAAAGTATGCTCGGGCAACACGTAGCTCCTCAAATACCAGTAGGCAAAGTTGGCTTTAGAGAAGGAATTTATATGGCTAGTGCCGATGAAATATACATTAAAGTGATTGGCAAAGGTGGCCACGCGGCTATGCCTGAAAATAATATTGATCCAATACTCATTGCCTCCCACATTATTATTGCTCTGCAACAAATAGTAAGCAGAAATGCCAGTCCTAAAATGCCAACTGTGCTTTCCTTCGGTAAAATAGTAGCCAATGGAGCCACCAATGTAATACCAAACGAGGTGAATATTGAAGGCACATTTCGCACTATGAATGAAAAGTGGAGAGCCGAGGCCAAGCATAAAATGAAAAAAATGGCTGAGGCAATAGCAGAAGGTATGGGGGGTAAATGTGAATTTTGGTTTGCCGATGGCTACCCATATTTGGAAAACAATCCGGCTCTTACTCGCAGAATGAAAAATGCCGCCATTGCTTATTTAGGGCAAGAAAATGTGATTGATTTGGATTTGTGGATGGCTTCGGAAGATTTCGCATTCTACACCCACCATGTAGATGCCTCATTTTACAGACTTGGTGTGCGAAATGAAGCGAAGGGGATAATTTCGCCCGTACACACACCTACCTTTAATATTGATGAAAACGCGTTAGAAATTGGCTCAGGTTTGATGGCTTGGCTGGCAATTACAGAACTAGAATATTCTGCCAATCAATTATAAATCAAGCTAGTACTTCACATTCGAAGCCATATTCTGTAAGCAGCGTTACTACTTTTTTCTTGCAAACATCTTTTCCTTCCACTCTCAATATTTTGTCGCTATCGCCTAAGTCGAAGGTAATGCTACTTTCAGGAAAATGTGCATGAAGCCGCTGGATTATTCCTTTCGATTCCTCAGCTTCCTGCTTATTTATTTTGAAAACCTCTACCATTTGCTCCTACAATTTATTCTTTTTTGCCTTTAAAAGTAGCATAAATAGCCATAGCATGGCCATGACCTAATTCAAAATCTTCCTTTAGCCAATTTAGTATTTCACCTGCCTTTACAGCTGCCTTCAGTGTTTCTTTTCCAAAAAAACCTTTTTGCTGGGCTAGCTCTTTAAAATCTTGAGGGGTTTTCCCTGTTTTCGTCTTAATATTATCGACATATGCTTGAAAAGACATAATTTATACTGTGGTATTTACTAACCGTTTATGATACAAAAAATAAGATGAAAATAGAAAACCAAAGAATATTAGCATAATTAAATTTTCAGGTTTGAAACCATCTTTGGCTATTGCTGAATAGCTGGCTCCAAATAAATCGAAAAATAAGCCAGCGTAAGCCCATTCTTTTAGTCTGGGAAAGCCAGGAATAAGTATTGCGATTGCGCCCAATACTTTGGCAACACCTATAAAAGGAATGAAGTAATTGGGATATCCCAAGTGATTCATATAAGTGACTGCCTCTGGAACCATCATAATATCTGGTATTGCGGTGAGGGTCATAAATGCTGCGAAAATGCCGGTTATCACCCAGTATAGAATGTTTGTGTTTTTCATTTTGAATTGGTTTTAATTGTTAAAATATGTGGTTCTGTAGTCTCTGTGGCTATTTTATTAAGTTTTAATGTAATTAAGAATCCAGTTATTGCCAAATTTATCTTTAAGATCGCCAAATAAAGCACCCCAAAAAGTTGTTTCTAACTGATGAATGGGTTGGCCTCTTTCGGAAAGTTTTTCATAACAAGATCCAATTTCTTGTTCGCTACCGCAGTTTAGCATCAATGAAACTGCATTGCCTTTTAAAAGCTCAGTTTCTGAAGCCATATCCGAACCCATAAGCACAAAGCCCTCAGTAGTGAGTGTAGCATGAAGAATGCAATCTTTCATTTCCTTTGGCATTTTGTCTGCCATTGGCGATTCGCCAATGGTTTGTAGTTTAAGCTCACCACCCAAACAAGCTTTGTAAAAAGCCATTGCCTCGCGGCAGTTGCCATTGAAAGTTAGGTACGAATTTATTTTTATCATCTGTTTCTTTTTTGCAAATGATGTTAACTATTAGCATCAATTTCATTAACCTAAGGAGATATTCATTTGGGTACGCCTCCATTTATTGCCGTTGGTTTAAACCAACGGCAATAAATGAATAGGGAGTCTTTTAAGTTAATGACATTGTATTAAGCATTTAGAAGCTTTTCAATGTCGAATTTCTTCATTTGCATGAATGCTTTTACTACTCTAGGGGCTTTTTCAGGGTGGTTCATTAGCTTTGCGAGTATGGTCGGCACAATTTGCCACGATACGCCAAACTTATCGTCAAGCCAGCCGCATTGGTTGTAAGCCCCGCCTTCGCCTAATTTTTCCCAGTAAAAATTAATTTCTTCTTGGGTTTCACAATCGATTACAAAAGAAGTAGCAGGCGAAAACTTGTAATGTGGCCCACCATTTAGGCCCATAAATTTCTTGCCATTCAGTTCAAAATTTACTACCAAAGCATTTTCAGAGGTTATTTTTGAGTTTTTGAAAATGGAACAATAGTGTGTAGCTGCTGCCTTGGCTTGTCCGTCAAACCATAAGCAAGGGTAAATTTGATTTGTCATTTTAGTTATAGTTACGATTTTTATTAAGCGTTTAGTTCTGTATATTTTTTGAAATTGTCTAGAATGGCTTGCCACCCGCCTTTTTGCAGTTCTATTGAGTTTTCTGTTTCGGCTTCGAAAGTCTCCACAATTTTTTTTTTGCCTCCTTCCATCGAGAAATAGATTTTAGCAATTCTTGCATCTCCCATCGTGTAGCTAATATATTCATTTGGCTTCACCTCATTATAAATACCCCAAAAATCAAAGCCAAAACTTCCGTCTTTTGCTTCCATTCTATAAGTAAATTTGCAGCCTAATCTCAAATCATTTTCTGCGCTTGGTGTGTGCCAATCGTCAGAGGCATTGTTCCATTTGGTAATGTGTGCTGGCGAAGTAAAGCTTTGCCACACTTTTTCCGCTGGTGCATTTACCATAGTTTCAATAGTAATCAAAATAGGCTTTTCAGAAAGCTCTTTTACCAATTCGATTGCTTTTGGGAATGTTTTTGTGAAATATTCTTGAAATTCATGGTCGATATCTACAGAGATTTTAAGAAACGTAATTTCATTTTCTTCCTTCAAAAGATAGGTTTCCATTGCACCTGCCCAAGCGCTAGTTTCTGGAGTTACAATTTGTTCTTCAAAGTTTTTTATCTCACCCAGATGTTTAAAAGCCATATATTCATAGTTTCTTTTTTGGGCAATGGTGCTAAACATGCCACCACCATCAGATGCTAGAAAATGAACCTTGCTTCCCTCGTTCCAGTCTGAAACCGCGTAAGAGCCTTCATGAAATGCACTAGTCCATTGGCGGTAGGTAACATCATCCCACAATACCTGCCATACTTTTTTTGCCGAAGCTTTAATTTCGATATCAAATTCTAGTTTGTTCATTTTGAAGTTTTAGGTGTTAAATAAAAGATTAAGTCTGCTTTTATTGATACAAAATTGAGATATTTTATCTAAATCGAAGCTGTGTATAAATGACAATTAAAAGGTGTTTTGCGACAAGAAATACTTATATCTTTGAATGATTTCAGATCTTTAATGAGAAAATATTGGCACTAACTTCTACCAAATGATACACAAAACCTTAACTCCATTTATCTATTGAAAACTGTAAGCATTTTAGTGCCCGAATCATCGGTAATGCAAGCCATAGCCGACCCTCAATATCTTTTTTCTGTGGTGAATATGTTTTTAGTTGCATCGGGAAGAAAACCCTTGTTTCATGTGCAATTGGTGGGTGCAACAAAAGAAGTAAGGCTGAATGGCGGTATTTTTTCAGTTCATACTGATATTCAATTAGATGAAGCAAGCCACCAATAATACGGTGTTGGAATATATACAACGAATTAAAATCGAGGCCGCAAAACATAGCTTTGAAACCAGCCGAAAAAATATAAATGAAGTGATGTCAGATGTAGGCTACACGGATACAAAAGCCTTTCGAACAGTTTTCAAAAAAATAACCAGCCTTACACCCATTGAATACCGCAACAAATACAACAAGCAAGCCGTGGTAGAATAGCAGCATTTAATTATCAAAACTTGAAAAGGGAAAATTTTTGTACCTTTCGTGTCCGTTATTATTCAAATATTCATTATCAGCACACATTATATATTATGACTCTTGCCAGAATCAAAGCCTTTTTTTTGTCAATCGCACTTCTTACAATCGCTTTTCAAATCAATGCACAGAAAGTAGTAGTAATCGAAACTGAGGAAAAGGCAGATGAAATGAAACGCAAAGGGCTTTCTATAATGTTGGAACTTGATGAAGAAGTCGTGAGAAAGGAATGGCAGAAAAAAATGCGTGAATTGGGCGGTATGAAAACCCGCTCAGGAGCAATATTGGTAGATCAAGCCAATATGCCTGCCATTTCTATTTCGCCTGTGAAGCTCATTTCTACCGTTAATATCAATGTGAAGGGCACAAAAGTGTGGTATGCTATTGATTTGGGCGATGCTTACGTTACCTCAGCTGGCGACCAAGCTAAGTATAACGAAGCCTCAAAATTTCTGCACGATTTTGGCGTAGCTTTATACATTCAAGATATTAATGAACAAATTAAAGAAGCTGAAAAAGTGCTTTCCAATGCAGTAAAAGAGCAAGAAAGAATGATGGTAAAGGGAGAGAATATTAAAAATAGCATTACAAAAAACAGAGCCGAAAAACTTAAATGGCAGCAAAAATTTGCTGAAAACGACTCTATCTACAAAATAATAAAGATTGATAGTTTGCAAAATTTGCAAAACCAAAAAGCAACTTCAGAAAATGTAGATAAAATGAAGCGTGCCGTAGATATTGTAAAGAATAAAATCACCAAAGTAGAATGAGGAAGGTTACAAAGTTATTGGGTAATAGTTATTTTTTGAAAATCTCTTTTTTACTGATTCTTGTAGTTGCTAGCAATTTTTTGTTTGCACAGAAAGGTGGTTTGCCATTGGCAGAAGAGTATTATAGAGCAGGCGAATACGCCAAAGCCAAAACCATTTATATAAATTTCACCTACGATATTGAGAATGCAAAGAAAGTTTATGTGCCTTATATCGATTGTCTGGTTAAACTTGGTGAATTTGACGCAGCAGAAAAATTTTATAAAAAACTAATCAAATGGGAGTCGCAAAACGTGAGTTTCAAAATTGATTTCGCAGATTTTTTATCTAAGCAAAATAAAAGTAGCGAAGCCAAAAAACAGTTTGATAAATTATTGACATTCACCAAAGAATATCCTGAGCAAACGAGCATCACAGCTGTGTATTTGATGAAGCTAGGCTATGTAACCCAAGCCAAAGCTGTGTATTTGCAAGGCAGAAGGCTCACAAGAAATGAAGCTGAATACAGCCTTGAGATGGCCGAAATCTATAAAGCTGAGAAAAACACAGATGAAATGCTGCGTGAATTAATTCATGTATTGCTACTGAATCAAAATGATAAAGAGTTTCTAAAATCAAAATTTCAAGATTTTATCACCACAGAAGATGAGTTTAATAAATTTGAACAAGAGGTATTTGTACGCATACAAGAAGATCCTTCGCAATACCTTTACAACGATTTGCTGATATGGATTTATTCGCAGCAAAAGCAATTTCATAAGGCTTTCATTCAAGCAAAGGCCTATGATAAATTGCTCAGAATGCAAGGCGATAAATTAATGGAAGTTGGCAGATTCGCGTTTGAAAACAAAGATTATGAATCGGCTGCCGAAATATTTGAATATGTGTCGAAGGAATATAAAAATTCACCCAATTATGTGGCAGCTAGGAAACTAAAAATTCAATCGAAAGAAGAACTGGTAAAATCAAATTTCCCTATTGATGTCAGTAAAATTCGCTCCCTAATTGCTGATTATCAATCGCTTATTAATGAACAAGGCCGAACCCGTGAAACCTTCGATGCCATCAGAAATATGGCTTTGCTATATGGGTTTTATGTAGATTCGAAAGACACGGCAGCTATATTTTTAGAAAGTATTATCAAAAGTCATTGGGTAGATGCACAATTTTCAGCTCGGTGTAAGCTTGACTTGGGCGATATTTATGTATTGAAAAATGAGCCATGGGAAGCCACCTTGGTGTATTCGCAAGTAGAGAAAGCCCAAAAAGACCAACCCTTAGGCAATCAAGCCAAGCTCAAAAATGCGAAGTTGGCTTATTTTACAGGTCAATTCGATTATGCTAAAGACAATTTGGATGTGCTGAAATTAGCCACCCATCGGGAGATAGCCAACGATGCCATGGATTTGAGCCTATTTATACAAGACAACACCGCGCTCGATGACGACAGCACTCATGCTGCTTTACAAGCGTATGCCAATGTGGAATTGATGATTTTTCAGAATAAATTCAACCTAGCTTTGGCAAGTCTCGATACGATTTTAATAAAATACAAAGGCAGCAGTTTAGACGATGAAGTATATTATCTACAAGCAAAAATTTACAAAAAGCTAGGAAAATATGAAGCTGCGATTCAAAAGCTTGAAAGCCTTGGAAATGCCTTTAAATCAGATATTTATGGCGATGACGCGGCTTACATGATGGCCAATATTTATGAAGTTAATTTGATGAATAATGAGAAAGCCATGGAGCTCTACAATAAGTTTCTCATTGATTTTCCTGCCAGCATTTATGCCGTGGAAGCACGCAAGCGATATCGAGTTTTGCGTGGTGATAATTTGAATTAGAAAGCATTTTATACAGATTCCGCTTCTTCAAATTTTACGGAGAATCGAGTGCCTTCTCCCAACACAGAATAATAAGAAATTTGGCCATACATCAACTCTGTATATTTTTTCACGATTGATAAGCCCAAGCCTGTAGATGGTTCGCCACCCGTAGGCCTTGCACTCAATTTTTGAAACTTCTTGAATATCAACAGTTTATCTTCGTTCGAGAGTCCTGGGCCTTCATCCTTGATTGAAATCACCACCCAGCCAGCTTCATTTTTTACTGAGACAATTATTGATTTATCACGTGGCGAAAATTTTATAGCATTTGAAAGCAGATTTTCAATAATTTCAGTGTAGAGCAGCATATCTGCATTGATAAAGCATATTGATTCAAATGGTAAAAAGTGGGCTGTAATATTCTTGTTTTGCAATTGCCTTTCAAACGAATCTATAATGTGCTGTGTGGTTTCGGTTACATTTATACGCTCTAAAAATATATTTACTCGCTCATTTTCAATGGCATCAATATCCAATACGTTTGAAATCATTTTGCTCAATCGCTTTGAGGCATTCATTATTAGGGTCAAATGTTTTGCTTTTTCTTCTTCCGTAAAATCATTTCCCTTCAGCAATAATAGCTGTGCAATGCCTTCTACATGGCTAATTGGGCTTCTTAAATCATGAGCCAATATTTTTATCAAATTATTTTTTTCTTCATTGAGAGAATTTAATCTTTTATTTCTATTTTCAAGTTGAATATTCTGCTGTTCAATATTCTGCGATTGAATTTCTATTTTCAATTTTTGATTTTTCAGTTTTTTATGATCTATCATCAACCTCCGATACAGAATAAATATAATGATAAATGATAAAAAAATGGCAGAAATGAATATGATCATATAATGAAGCATCTCCGATTCCTTTTTTATTTCGGCTTCTTTACCAATCAAGCTTTGGTACTGAATTTGTTTTTCTTTGGTCAACAAGGCTATTTCATCGGAAGTGGCAGTGTATATAGCCATACTTTCAATAAAATGATACACTTCCAAATCGAGAAATTTTGAAATAATTTTCTCTAATTGAATTTTGAATCTTTCGCTTTCAAAATAAGCTTTCATTATCGCTGCCCAATCAGAATTTTCAGGCATGATAAAAGCATATCCGTTTCTTTTAACTGGAAATAAATTTTGCCTTTCCACATTTATTGCAGGATTTTTTTTAAGATAAGTCAAGTAAATAGGCAAATCTATAAACCCAAAAGAGCTATCGGTTTTTGCTACTTGTTGCAGAATATTTTCAGCACTTGAAATGTATTTTATTTTAAAACTAAAACCTCTATCATCCCTCATCTTCAAAATATCGGTTTCGTATGTAGTCTGCTTTATGGTGATAGCGGTGAGTTTTGTAAAAAGACTGTCAAATTCTTGGATGTTTTTTACAATCGGCAATTTTTTATTGGAAATTAACACCGAAATATCTGAAATGTAGGGAGGTGTGAAATCTACTAAATTATCGCGTTCAGGAGTAATAGAAAGTGCAGAAGCTCCAAAAATTCCATTTTGTTTTTTTCTTCGAATGGTATCAATAACGTTGCTGAAGCTTTTCGCTTCTATCCAGTTTATTGTGAGGTCGATAGCGTAGTTTTCTAAGAGAAAAGTTTTAAAACCTTCCATCAATTCGTATTCCACACCACTTATTTTACCATTGAATTGCCGGTACACAAAAGGCCTCGATTCAAACCAATACACTTCAATCGTGCCTTTTCTGAATTGTTTTACTTCAGCCCAATTTTGAGAAGAATTGCCTTGTGCTATTGAAAACTGATTACCCGCCCCTAAAAATGGCAGCAGCAGTAAGAAAAAACGCATTAATTTATGATACAGTGTGATGAAATCCATTAGTTTGATACGCAATCTAAAAAGGAAAAAATTAATAGCCGTGTTTAAGCTTAGAATTTAACTGCATTTTCCATCATTTTCTCGAAAATTGAGCTATAAGTGTGCACCGTAAAATAGCAGTTCTATTTTTCGCCATTCCATTCAATCATTTTTATAATTTTGACACCACTTGTATTTTTTGTCACAAGAATCTATATTCAACAAAACTACCTTACATAAAAAGCCAACAGCCACACAATGGGTTTACGTTCAATTCTCATCAAGCCAATTGCCCAGTTTATCACGAAAAGAAATCAATCTTGGATTTCAAATCCTATTTTGGCTCAAGAAAAAGCATTCAAATATTTGGTGAAAAACGGTAAAAAAACAGTGTATGGCAAAGCCAATGGCTTTTCTACTATCAACAGTTACGAAGACTATAAAAAATCTGTGCCAATAGTAGATTACGAAGATATTAAGGCCTATATCGAACGAATAAAGGAAGGTGAGAAAAATGTTTTATGGCCGGGGTTGCCACTCTATTTTGCTAAAACTTCAGGTACTACTTCAGGTACAAAATATATTCCAATCACTAAAGAATCTATCCCATCTCACATCAATTCGGCTCGCGATTCCCTTTTCAGCTATGTGGTTGAAACTGGCAATGTAGCTTTTTTTGATAAAAAATTAATATTTCTCTCTGGCAGCCCAGAAATTGAAAAAGTAAATGGCATTTATATTGGTCGTTTATCTGGAATATCAAATCACCATGTTCCTAATTGGCTCAAAACCAGCCAAATGCCTAGCTACCAAACCAATTGTATGGACGATTGGGAAGCCAAAGTTGCTAAGATTGTGGAAGAGACTTTGCCCGAAAATATGGGTTTAATTTCGGGTATTCCACCTTGGGTGCAAATGTATTTCGATAAAATACAAGCTAAAACGGGCAAAAAAATCAAAGATGTATTTCCTAATTTTTCGGTATTTGTGTATGGTGGTGTAAATTTTGAGCCTTATAAAGCCAAACTATTTGAAAGTATAGGCAAAGAAGTAGATAGTATTGAAACCTACCCAGCATCCGAAGGGTTTATCGCCTATCAAAATTCACAAAATGATAAAGGGCTTTTGCTTTTGGTGAATAATGGAATATTTTTCGAGTTTGTTCCTGCCGATGAATTTTTCAGTGAAAATCGCAGTAGGTTGAAACTCGATCAAGTGGAGCTGGGTGTAAATTATGCCCTAATTATCAATTCTAATGCTGGATTGTGGGGCTATTCCATTGGCGATACTGTAAAGTTTGTATCGCTTAATCCTTTTAAAATAGTGGTTTCAGGCCGCATTAAGCACTTTATTTCTGCCTTTGGCGAGCATGTGATAGGCGAAGAAGTGGAAAAAGCCATGAAATATGCCTGTGAAAACCAGCCTGAATTGGAAATAACAGAATTTACTGTAGCTCCGCAAGTAGTTGATCCTCAACATGGTTTGCCATTTCATGAGTGGTTTATTGAGTTTGGTATTGCACCAAGAAACGTTGAAAAACTACAAGCTGATTTGGATAAAAAACTATGCGAACTTAATAGTTATTATCGCGATTTAATAACAGGTAATATTCTTCAAAAGCTTAAAATAACGATCATAAAGCCTCAAGGATTTATCGAATACATGAAATCGCAAGGCAAACTGGGGGGGCAAAACAAAGTACCAAGGCTAAGCAACGACAGGAAATTAGCAGATGGATTAAGAATATTCATATCACAAAAGTGAAATAGAATATTTTATTTCATTTTTTGTGAAATGAAGTACTATATTGCATTAAAAGTGAAATTGGATATGCAGTATTGTTATATTTTAATGGCTGATATTATTGATAGTAGCCATAAAGTGTCTACTTCGCTGATGAATGATTTCGTCATGCTGATTGATAAGTCGAATAAAAAATATAGCAAGCAATTGCTTTCACCGCTTACGATTACTTTGGGCGATGAATTTCAGGGAATTGTAAAGTCATTGAAAGGTGCTATAAATATAATTATTGATTTAGAAAAGGAGCAAATTCACCTAAAGTCGAATTTTAAGCTTCGGTATGTGTTGCAATACGGAACTGTCGATACTGAAATCAACTCAAAAATTGCCTATCAAATGTTGGGCGAGGGCCTAAAAGACACCAGAAATAATCTGATTGGTTTAAAAAAAACCAATAATCGGTTTTTGTTTGCCTTAAAAAAGAAGAAAAATGAAATTGTACTAAATAACAGCTTTGTTGTTTGTCAAAATTTGATTGACAAATGGCACGATGAAGATAATCGATCGTGCCAGTAATCTCTTCAAGCTTCCTA
>CAZMFZ010000047.1:0-25081 GCA_964565665.1 uncultured Bifidobacteriaceae bacterium
CAAAAGAAAACTCTTTTGAGAATAAGCATCTTTTGTATTTGAACTCCACCATAGGCTATAGGTATCAACGTAAGGATGGAGGTTTGTTTTTCAAAGCAAATTTAAATATAATGTCGGGTATTTATGGCCAAGTAGATATAGATGGGAATATTAGGACAAGTGATACATACAGTGGGTGGTTCAAATCTACATGGTTATACCCTTGGCAAATTATGCCTTGGGGTGGCATTGGAATAGGATATACTTTCTAATTAATGTTTATTCTATAAATCTTCCTGAAAGTTTTAAACTTTCGGGAAGATATATAACCTACTCTAATCCTTTCAGCCAAGCCACTGTACTTGCCACCAAATCTTTGTCTTTTATCCATCGCAAAGGCTCTTTCTGAATGGCAATTTTGCCACCGAATGTGCCAAATACTTTCAGCATTTCATCTGAAATTATATGAATATCAGCCTTTTTGGGTATTTCTATTTTCCTGCTTATCAGATATGCATATTTTAGTAATCGGCTATTTGCAGTACCTTTTACCAATTTTAATCCATTGTTTTTGGGGTTTGAAATGTCGCGGTCGAAAATCTCGGTATTTGCAATATGAAAATTATTCTTAAAATCGCTTTCCAGCAATTCTAATTGTTGCTCTTCGGTAGCAAGTAAAGCATATTCTACTTCAAAATAGCCAATTACGTAAAGTGATGGTGGCATTGAAAAATCGCTTCCTTCCAGCATGGCATAAAACAGCACATAATCGCCTTTTTCCAGATTTACCAAGGTTTGCTTGGTGCTGTTACCATCTCCGTAAGTAAATGTTTTGAAATCGGGATCGTCATGTATTGGGCAATTGCGATGGTCTTCTTTGTCTTTTCCCTCTTTGAAATAGTCGATAAACGGCTTGCCAAATTTCCCTTTTTCTGTAGCATAGGTTTTCACTTTATTAGCATCGAACGCATGGCTACGGTAAAAATATTCGGGAATGGGCAAGAATTCAAAAGTGCCATTTTTAAAAAGCGGTGAGTAAGTGCCGCCACATATTTTATCTACCCCTACTCTTAAAAGTACTACTTTCATAATTACAAAAGCACGCAATCCCGATAGCTATCAAGACTATTTTTTTAAGTTTAATATCCAAGTATTGGAGTGCGGCAACCCAAGGATATTCATTATTATATTGCTAAGAACAGTTTAGAAGTTCAAATAAACGAAATTTCAATTGTCTGATTGAAATAATTGAAATATTTATACATTTTAGGATTTGCCCAAGCTCCGATTGTACTTTGAAACGATTATCTTGTAAATTACAACTCTAACCAAAAGTCGCAATATGCAAAGGTTTCTACTCTTGAAACTTATCTTCTTATTTATAGCTATTTCAGCCTATCCGCAATTTATATATACTGTCGATAGGCTTTCGGATAACAACACCTTGACTGGTGAAGGCCTGGGCGATTCGGGAGATTTGCGATATTGCCTCTCTAAGGCGGGTGAAAATGCAGAAAGTACAATCAATTTTGAAGTAGAGGGTATTATTTACCTGAGCGATTCGATTCCTTCTATTAAGAATAAAATCAAGATTGATGCGGAAGATAAAAACATCATCATAGACGGGCAAAATCAATTTCGAATATTCACTTTCTCCACCGGAAGTGAGGCAAATATTAGGAGAATAAATATGTATAATGGCTACGCCAAATACCCGTCTTTCGGAGGCGGAGCAATACTAAATGCAGGAAATTTGACACTTGAGGGTTGCAATTTTGCACAAAATCAAAGTGAAGATGGTGGTGGTGCGATTACTAATTTACAAAATGGAAAAATATCAGTTACCAAATGTCTTTTTTCTCGCAATAGAGCCACGAGTTTTGGAGGAGGAATGAACAATTTCGGTGGTAATATCACCGTGCGAGGCTGTAGTTTTGAACAAGATACAAGTGCTGGCTCAGGCGGTGGAATTGCAGATTTTGGCGAATCGGTGATTGCAAATACCATTTTCTTAGAGAATGGTTCGTATTTCGGTGGGGCGGCCTATAGTGGCGGAAACGATGCTATTAATCACCATATATATAATTGTATATTTTATAATAATGGAGGGAACAATGCCACAGCTATACCTGCCATTTACAATGCTTCAATGCTGGTAATGATTAATAATAGTATTTATAGCTACAATGGAGGCGGTATTTTCATAGACAATGCTTTTTCAAACTTTGTTTCATTATCGATAATTAACAACATTGTAGCAGTTGAAAACACGGAAAACATGAGTTTAGAGGGTAGCATTTTAGGGGTTGCATTTAATAATATAATATTTGGCATTACTAATTCCAATATTTCTGATGGGGTAAATGGCAACAGCATTAGCAATTCCATTCCTGAACCCTTATTTTATTCTACGGAAAATCAGTTTTATCAATCTAAGCTTTCACTTGCCGCTTATAGCTCAGCTATTGATGCAGCACTGATTAGCATTACAGGTTTTTCTATTCCTCAAAATGATATAAACGATAGCTTAAGAGATGTAAACCCCGATATTGGAGCGATTGAATTCAGAACTTTAGAGCAAACTATCAGTTTCGAACCGATAGAAGATAAGACATTTTTAGACGCTCCTTTTGAAATTATAGCCACCGTTCCATCTCAATTGAAACTGAATTTTTTAGTAAGTGGGGGTGCTATTAGTGTTGGGAAATACGTTTCCATAACTGGAGCTGGTGTAATTACCATTACAGCTTTTGTGTGGGCTGATAGATATTATAAAGCCACTTCAGATACAATTTTTATAAATGTTGGCAAAGCCTACCAATTTATTCCTATCATCGGCAACCTTACCGACCTTACATTAACTGGACAAAATATGGTAATTTCACTCTCAGGAATTGCAAACTCTGGCTTAGAAGTAAATTATAAATTGCAAACTGATACTTTAGGAAAAACTGCCACCATTTCAGGAAATATTCTCAATATTTTTGGGGCAGGAATGGTAACGATTACAGGAACGCAAGATGGAAATGAAAACTATAATCCTGCATTTCAATCGGTTTCGTTTCAGGTTTTAAAACTAAATTATATATCTGGAATTGATACCTCTACGGGCGTAAACACACTTACTGGCTCAAATACTGCCACTAGAATAAATGAAGACGGGTTTTCTACTTCCATTTCTGTATATCCAAACCCGACCAATGGCGAGTTTTTCATCAGCACTTCTAGCCCTACTTGGCTAGAAATTTACACTTTATTCGGAATTAAAATTGAGAAGATTTATATACTAAAAGCACTTCATGTAAAACTTGAACCAAAAGGACTTTATCTATTAAGATTTTCAATTGAGGGCAAATCAATCTACAGGAAAATAGTAGTTGAATAGGTTTTGCTCTAAAACGCTTGCTATAATTGACTATGGTTTAGAAAATTTTTATTCCCAAATCAATCCCTAAGTCTATGCCAAGCCCTTTCGCCTTGTTGCTATTTTCAGCTTTTATACCACCACTATAGCTAATTGCATATTCCTGCCCAGTTTCTGTTTCGAACGATACCAAATCTGGTAGTACTCTTTCAAATGCAATTTTATTGCCTTTGCTGGTAATGCTAGGATTCCCTTTCAACCTGATAGTGCAAACATTTCCCAAATTCGATTTTACTTTTGTTGCTACTTTTCCATTGCCCCAATTGATGTCGCAAATGAAACCGCCTCTTGCTCGCAAACCTTTTACATAACCTTCGCCCAATATTGAGGGTTCGGCAGGCAAAAACTCAAGTATATTTTCATGGCTTTGCAATAGCATTTCGGCCACAGCACTGGTAAATATCATATTGCCATCAATAAAAAAAGGTGGATTGTTTGAAAATAAATTGGGTGAAGTAGATTCAGCTATTTGTTTATTCAGATATTGCAAGGCTTGTTCGGGCTTGCCCAATCTTGCCCACCAGATGGCAGCCAAAGCATTTCCGTGGCTCGATTTCTTTAATCTAGGCACTTCATTCACCAAACATTGCTCCGCAGCTTTTGCCATAGTCGGATCTATATTTCTACTTATTTGCGAAGAAGGATAAAGCCCGTACAACTGCGAAACATAGTTTTTAGCAGTTCGAGAAGTTTCATAATCTTCGAGCCATTCTTGAATTTCGCCCGACTTGGAATTTACAGGCACAGAAGCCAATTTTCCTAAAGCACTTGAAATGTTTAGCCTGAGTTGAGGTTCAAATTTGATATTTTCAGATGAAAGTTGGTCGATTGCTTGAATAGTATTGATGAATAAATCGTAAACCAATTGCTGATCCATAGCCGAACCATAAGCCAATTTTGCTTTAGTTCCATTTGGTTTTTCAAATTCATTTTCTTCTGAAAGTGATGGGCAAACCACTAGTTTTCCTGCATTATTCAATCCTTGAGGTATTTCTACCAAATAATCCACTAAAAAAACAGAAGCATTTTTCATGAGTGGAAAAAGCCTTGTTTTGAGCATCGATTTATCACCATGAAATAAATAACTATCGTAAAGTGAAGTAACAAGCCAAGCCGCTCCCATGGGCGGAATAGATTCTAGCTGATGTGTAGTAGGATAATTGTTGCCATAAATACTAAGAAAATCGTGTGCCACCCAGCCTTTGTAACCATACATTTTTTGTGCTGCTTCTGTGCCAAATGCGGATGAAGCATCAATCAAATTAAGCAGAGGCTGTCCACATTCCGAAAGGTTGGTTACATCTGCCAAAGAATATATCAAGGGCAAAGTCCACTCAATTCTGTAGCCGCTTCCAAATTCAGGATTCAAATGTTCATTCCATTTTCCTTGCATATTGGCCGGAAAAGTGCCTGGTCTTGACGATGAAATAAGCAAATAACGCCCGTATTGAAACAGTAATTCGGTCAAATATTTATCAGCATTGCCATTTTTCACTCTTTCTATTCGCTTATCTGTGGCCATATCATAGGCTTTGTTGGCTGAAGTAAGGTTAAATTCTACACGATTAAATAGGCTTTTGTAATCTGCAATATGGTTGGCTTTAAGTTTTAAATAAGATTTGCCCATTGCCTTTAGAAGCGTTTGCTTGGCAAAAAGTGCATGATCTTTGGTTTTAAAATTAGTGGCCGCTGAAATATAAAGGGTAAGTGTATCTACATTTTGACAAATTAATTTTCGAGTTTCATTGTCAACTTTTCCTCCCACATGAGCAGCTTTTATTTGAGTTTCAAACAGCAAACCATTGTCGCTCAATTTTCCCCTTTGTATCAATAATGAAGAATCGAAAGGGCTACGGAAAGTTTCGGCTTCGGCTTCCCTAGAAAGTGAAACAGTGGCATTGATGCTATTGGGCCAATTGCAAGTGATACGAACTACAATAATATCATCTACAAAACTGGCAAAAGCCTCGCGAGTAAAAAGTTTTTCGCCCACCTTGTAATGAACCGTTGTGAGTGCAGAATCGATGTGTAAGTCGCGGTAATAGTCTGATATTTCAGCTTTTTCATCAATATCAGGAAAGTCGATATACACATCAGCAAGCGATTGGTAAGCGGAAATATTTTGTGGCTTGCCCGTGAGCTTTTGTTCAGCTAATAATTGGGCGTCTTCATTTTTGCCTTCAAATATCAATTTTCTAATTTCCGCCAAATCTTTAGCTACATCAGCATTGCTAATTTCTACTTTTTTACCACTCCATAGCGATTCTTCATTGAGTTGAATGCGTTCGCGAGCTATGCCACCAAAAACCATGGCAGCCAAACGACCATTGCCAATGGGCAGGGCTTCGTCCCAACCTTTATTATCAGGATTTCCGTGTACGTGTGTAGAGGCTCCCTTGGCATAAGGCGTAGAATCGCGTTGCAATGAAGGCTGGGTAAACCATAAAACAAGTGGTGTTTGGTTATAAATACTATCGCCAAACACTTTTGATTTCACAGTTTCATTCTCTTTCTTTATTTGCTGTTTATCGCTGCAAGCACTCAAGAACAAGCCGATAAATACGAAGGAAGCGAGAAAATAGAATAAAAATTTTCGCATGGGTTGAGGGTTTTATAAAGGTTAATACAATTCAGGATACATACTTTGAATGTGTAAACAAGGTTACATTAATAAAAGTCTATATTTCCTTATTAAGGGATAATAATCAAGAAGATAACAACCTAATTTGAACTAGTAGGATAAATATCAAGACAGGAATAATGAGTGAGGGTGATTAAGCCCACTTTCGTCTTTATGCAAAGACAAGGTAATTAATACGGGAAATAGCAAAAAAACAATACATTTAAACCATTCTGCTATATTTTTTGTTCGTTCAAGAAAAAACAACCAAAAGGTGAAAAAACCAACCAATTTTGCCCGAACCTGCATTTGCATTATAGCAATTGCAGGATTATTCTCTTTCAAGCCAAATACTAATAAATGGAAACTAAAAAGCGATGAATCATTTTTAGTGTTCAATGCCAAAAACCTAGGCCTAAATGTGACGGGTAAAATGGAAGGCATGAAAGTAATAGCCAACTACAATGAGGCCGATATTTTTGCTTCTTCATTTATAGGAAGCGTAGAAACAGCCACTATCGATACCAAAAACAGTTTGAGGAATACACATTTAAAGTCAGATGATTATTTTGATGTGAAAAAATATCCCAAAATAAGTTTCAAATCAAAATCCATAAAAGAGGATGGTGCAACCTTGGCTGTGATTGGCGATTTAACTATAAAAGGGGTAACTAAAGAGGCCAAAATAAACTTCACAGTGAGAAAAAAACCTGGCATTCATGCTTTTGTAGGCGATATTACCATACAAAGAAAAGACTACGAGCTGGGCATGAGCAGCACCATTATCATGGCCAATTTGATAAAAGTGAGAATATTTGCCACTTTTATTGAAGAATAATGACTGGTTATAAATACTATAGCAAATTTATTTAAGATTTCAATTCAAATATTTTTTTCAACTCCGATACATCGTATTGATCAATTAGTGATTCGTTTCCATTTCTATTTAATGCCATTTTATTCAATATCAAATCCTGATAATGAATAATTCTAAATTCCAAGTCGCCATCATTTCTTAAAATACTATTGTAAAAGGCTTTGTCGAAATCAATTGAGGCAGTGAAATTCATTAAATCGACCGAATCTTCTACACTTCCAAAAGAGAGGTACAGCTCTTTTTCAAATTCCTCGGGAAGCAACGCCTCTAATCTAGATTTAAAGCCAATAATGCTTCAATTACTCTTTTACCATTTTCTACTGAGGGCCTTACAAGAATGTCAATATCAGAAGTAGTGCGTCTCACTCCATAAAAAATAGCAGCGTGACCGCCAATAAACATATATTCTACTTCATACCTGTTAAAACTATGAATTAGTTTTCTATATGGCTCGCTAAGAATACTCATCTTTTTACTTTTCTAACCACAAAGCCTCTCCAATCTTGCTGTCCTTTTCCAAACATTCTTTCTTTAAGAGAATGGTTAATTGCTAATCGCTCCATTCATCCAATTTCTGAAATTCGGCCTCCTTGAATTTCAAGACATCCTTGATTGGTCTTTTTCACTTTCATTGGATTAATTTTATTAGCCAATTTAATAAAATTTAACTTCGGTATTAAATTTTATTCTTGATAATTAACTGGCTACAAAATCCATTACTGCCTTGAAAAAAGCTTGGGGCTGCTCGGCTTGTATCCAATGGCCGGCATCAGCTATGGTTATAATATTACCTCTGGGGAATATTTGATAAATAAGTGTGGCATCGCTATCATTAATATAGTAGTTAGATTTTGCACCTTTCACAAAAAGTATGGGTACTTCCGAATAGGCATCTGCAGAGGTGCCTTCGCCAATATTTTCAATCTGATTTACCAATCCTGCTAAATTTATTTTCCAATGAAATGCTCCATCATCATCTCTGTAAAGATTTTTCATTAAGAATTGGCGTTCAGCAACATTGTCCACCCCATTTTGAATAAAGGCATTGTCCAGTTCTTGTCTGGATTGTAAGGTTGAAAGATTTAAACCTAACATGGCTTTAATATAGGCATGGTGATGCTGTGGATAGTAGCGAGGCGAAATATCAACTATAATCGCTTTTTTAACAGGCGTTTGGTAGGTAGTCAGAAACTTAATCACTGTTTTACCGCCCATAGAATGCCCCAATAAGATCGGATTTATGAGCTTTTGTTGCTCAATAAATTTCTGCAAGTCAGCTGCCATAGCCTCATAGTTGTGAACATCACTGTGTGGCGATTGCCCATGATTGCGATGATCGAGAATGAAAACATGCAAATGCTCAGCAAATTGTTTGCCGATGGTATACCAATTGTCGCTTGAGCCAAACAGCCCATGAAGAATGATAATCGGCTGCCCCTGCCCAAGTTCCTTGTAAAACAAATTCATTATGTTGCTCAAATAGCTAGTTGAATACTGAAATTATCTTTGGTATTTAAAATTTTGAATCACCTCTACAAAATATTTCACCTTATCAGCCTCAATATCAGGGTACAAACCATGTCCTAAATTGGCAATATATTTATCGCTGCCAAATGCATTTAACATCTTTTCGGTTTCTTTTTTTACCGTAGCCCTATCCGAATAAAGAATACAAGGGTCAAGATTGCCTTGCAAAGTTTTGGTTGGCAAAATAGCCCTGGTTTCCGCAATATCTTGACACCAATCCATTCCTACTACGGCACAATCTACAGAATTCCATGCGTTACGGGCAAAATAGGCATCTTTCGCAAACACAATTACAGGCACTTCTGTAATAGCGTTGCAGATTTGATTAATATATTTAATTGAAAATTCTTCGTATTGATAGGGTGGTAATATCCCCGCCCACGAGTCAAATATTTGCACAATATCTGCTCCCGCTTTTATTTGAGCATGCAAATAGGCAATGGTACTCAAAGTGATTTTCTCAAGTAGCGCATGAGAAACTAATGGTTGGGTATATAACATTTTCCTTGCTTTAGAAAATGTTTTGGAGCCTGAGCCTTCCGTCATGTAGGCAAAAATAGTCCAAGGTGCTCCTGCAAAACCGATCAATGGAAGCCTATTATTAAGTTCTTTTTTTGTGAGGGTAATGGCATCGGTTACGTATTTCAAATCGGCTTCTGCATCGGCTATTCGCAAATTGGCTACATCATGAGCAGTTTGAATAGTGGTTGGAAATCGGGGACCTTTGCTTTCCAACATTTCATAATTGAGCCCCATGGCTTCGGGAATCACTAAAATATCGGAAAATATAATGGCTGCATCTACACCTAGAATATTTACAGGTTGCAAAGTAGCCTCTACTACTGCCTCTGGTGTTTTGATGTATTGCTTAAAATCTTTGAATTTTTCACGTAAGGCACGGTATTCGGGCAGCACACGCCCGGCTTGTCGCATGAGCCAAACAGGTGTTCTTGTAGTTCTTTCTCCTTTGACTGCTTGTAGCAATAAGTTGTTTTGGATAGTCATTTGCAAAGCATTTGTTAGAAATGCAACTGCAAAATTAAGGCTTTTAGTTTTGACAACTTTTAAAAAGTTATCAAAACTAAAAGCCAATATAGGAGTATTAAGATTTAGCCTTTCGTTGTTTCAATTCATCACGCACAAGTGCGTAAGCCTTTTTAGCTTTTTCAATTTTGCGTTTTGCTATGTCTGAATTAAAATAATTTTCCGAAAGTTGATTTAGTTCTTCGGAATTTTTAACAAGAGTCACCATAATCGTTATTTTTTATTATAAATATAAAAAGAAAAATACAAAGATTCATGATCATAACTTTCGATTATACCGTCTTTTCTAATACATTCTATTTCAAATTTTGATTGCAACTGTACTATATATGTTTTTAATATTCTGTTGTAGAGCAGGTTTTTAATTTGGCTGTTAGCCTCTATATAAATAGTACTGGTTATGTTTTGCGTTAAAAAGTAGTTGATAGTATTAATTACTGTTTCCATAATTTTAACCAAATCGCCATTATTTGTTTGCAATTCATCACTCCAGATGTCATTTTGAGCGTCAAACACCAGCAGAGCTACATTAAAAATTTCTAAGTCAATTTCTTGAAAAGCTATACCCATTTTAATTATACCTCTAATTCCTATGCTTTCAAAAGTATAGAAACGCTCATTATTTGTTACAACACCATATCCTTCGTTATTCAGGCTTCATAAATACTTTCTCTACTTCTAAGGAAGCCAATAATTACAATATTCTCCAATTGGCGAAGTAGGTAGATTTGACGCTTTTTTAAAAGTTATCTGGTCTCTTTCGCACCAACCCAATATAAGGATTGTAGCCGTTTGGCGTTTTCTGATAGTATCCAGTTCCATCATAGGCTCTTTTTTCAGGATGTACTTTGCATTCGGCTGAGCAAGCACCGTCCTTCTGCCAACCGCAATTTTCACAAATGGGTATATGATTGTTGCAAATTGGATTGGCACAATTTACCATTCTGTCGCTCAATGTACCGCACACAAAACAAGTAGATACAATTTTGGGATTCACCTTATTTACATCTACCGCAACACGGTTATCAAAAACATAGCACTTACCTTCAAAATCTTCACCGCCTTCCTCAATGCCATATTTGATTATCCCTCCGTGCAATTGATATACATTCTCAAAACCTTGTTCTAATAAAAAGGCACTCGCTTTTTCACATTTTATACCTCCAGTACAATAGGTAATTATCTTTTTGTCTTTGAATTTGCTTAGTTCTTCCATCTTTTCTGGAAAATCGCGGAAGTTCTCAATATCAAGTGTAACTGCCCCTTTGAAATGCCCTACACTATGCTCGTAAGTAGAACGGAAGTCGACCAAAATCACATCATCTTGGCCTTTCATTTGCTTAAATTCAGCCGGTTCTAAATGCTTTCCTGTTCGTTCCCAAGGTTTGATATGCGTAAGTCCCGAATGCACAATTTCATCTTTTATCCGTACGTGCATTTTTTCAAAAGTGTGAGCTTGAGTAGTTTCAACCTTGAAATCAATATCTTTAAATCGGCTGTAAGATTTTACATATTGCATGTAGGCTTCACAATCGACTCTTAAGCCAGAAATTGTGCCATTAATTCCTTCAGAAGCCACGATGATTCTGCCTTTGAGGTGATGTGCCAAGCACCAAATATGATGCTCTTCCCTAAAAGTTTCAGGGTCTTCGATGGGGGTGAAACAATAATATAATAGTACTAAAAAATCAGTCTCTAATGCAGATTGGGGGTGTTTTTCTTCGTTTTCCATGATAGTTAACCTGCTTAGATTCAGCTAAGTGTTAATTTCTCATGCAAAATTAAGAAATGATTGATTGGAATTACCATCTAGCTAAGAAAATTCCCATTCATCTCAAAATAATAACTAAAAAACACGCCCAAGCTTAAATTCCACTTTTTGTTGATAATCGAACCAACTGATTTTATACTTTTGCTCGGTTGTTAGAATATAAATATGATCCACGATAAAATTATTGCCACTGAGCTTTACATTGCTCAAAACCAAGTTACGGCTACTGTTCAATTGATTGATGAAGGAGCTACTGTGCCATTCATTTCACGCTATCGGAAAGAAATTACAGGCAGCCTTGATGAAGTGCAGGTCGCTTACATTCGCGATCGAATCACCCAATTGCGTGAGCTTGACAAACGGAGGGAAGCCATTCTCAAATCTATTTCAGAACAAGGCAAACTCACTCCTGAATTGGAGCAAAAACTGATTGCCGCATTAATAATGTCAGAACTTGAAGATTTATACCTTCCCTACAAACCCAAACGCAGAACCAGAGCAACCATAGCCAAAGAAAAAGGCCTCGAACCGTTGGCTATATTAATTTTAGAGCAGGGCAGAACCGATATTTACAAAGAAGCTGAATTGTATATCGATGCCGAAAAGGGCGTAAATTCTATAGAAGAAGCTTTGGCTGGTGCAAAAGACATCATTGCTGAAACCGTAAATGAAGATAAAGATGCCAGATCCAAAATTCGCAAACTTTTTATGGATACAGCCATTATTAAATCGAAATTGATAGCAGGAAAAGAAACCGAAGGCATCAAATATAAAGACTATTTTGAATGGAGTGAGCCAATAAAAAACATACCATCGCATCGACTTCTTGCCATGAGAAGAGGTGAAAAAGAAGGGTTTTTAATGCTTGATATTTCTCCGGAAGACGAAACAGCTGTAGAAATATTGAACAAACAGTTTGTGCTTTCGCAATCTGAGGCCAGCGGATTGGTAAAAGAAGCAGTTGCCGATTCCTACAAACGATTGATGCAGCCATCTATAGAAACAGATATTCGCCTAGGAACCAAGGACAATGCAGACGATGATGCCATCAAAGTATTTGGCGATAATTTGAAGCAATTGCTCATGGAGGCTCCGCTGGGCCAAAAAAATGTATTGGCCATAGATCCAGGGTTCCGCTCTGGATGCAAAGTAGTAGTATTAGACAAACAGGGCAAATTGTTGCACAATGATGTGATTTATCCTGAAATGGGAAGCGGCAAAAAAATATTGGCAGAGCAAACAGTACTGGCTTTGTGTGCCAGACATGAAATTGAGGCCATTGCCATTGGCAACGGAACGGCAGGAAGAGAAACTGAAGATTTTGTAAGGAAATTAGGACTTCCTACTGAAATAATGATTGTAATGGTAAATGAAAGCGGTGCATCTGTGTATTCTGCTTCTGATGTAGCTCGGGAAGAATTTCCAGAACAGGATTTGACTGTGCGGGGAGCTGTTTCCATCGGTCGCAGGTTGATGGATCCACTTTCAGAATTGGTGAAAATAGACCCTAAAGCCATTGGCGTGGGGCAATATCAGCATGATGTAGACCAAAACAAACTGAAAACGGCTCTTGATAATGTGGTAATTAATTCGGTAAATGCTGTAGGTGTGGAAGTAAACACGGCCAGCAAGCAATTGCTGACCTATGTTTCTGGGCTTGGACCACAATTGGCAGAAAACATCATCAAATTTAGAAATGAAAATGGCCCTTTCAAGAGCCGTGATGAGCTAAAAAAAGTAGCTCGCATGGGTGATAAGGCTTATGAACAATCAGCAGGATTTTTAAGAATCCGTGAAGCTATTAATCCATTAGATGGGTCGGCTGTGCATCCTGAAACCTATTCAATAGTAGAGAAAATTTCTAAAGATTTGGGCTGTTCGGTGGAGGATTTGATTAAAAACGATGGCTTGAGAAAACAAATTGACCTTAAAAAATATGTGACTGAAACTGTAGGTTTACCTACTTTGACCGACATTGTGCAAGAGCTTGCCAAGCCTGGTCGTGACCCACGTGAGAAGTTTGAGAGTTTCAGCTTTACTGATGGTATTAATAAAATGGAAGATTTGCGTGTGGGAATGAAACTGCCAGGAATCGTGACCAACGTAACCAATTTTGGGGCTTTTGTGGATATTGGTGTGCATCAAGATGGTTTGGTTCACATAAGCCAACTTTCCGATACTTTTGTCTCCGACCCCAAAACGGCAGTAAAAGTAGCCCAAAAAGTGATGGTAACTGTGACCGAAATTGATATTAAACGTAAGCGAATAGCACTCACTATGAAAGGTGGAGGTGTAGCGGCTGCCTCCCAACCCAAAAATCAAAATACTGGTTCCGGAACTTCAAAAAAAGCTAATAAAATCGTGTCAGAACCTGTTGCCAGCAACAAAGAAGAAACCTATGAAGACAAACTGGCTCAGTTGAAGAATATGTTTAAGAAGTAGAAGGTTTAAAAGGCTAAATCTTATTAATCCACTCCTTTTCAATTTTTTATAGTTTTAAATGAAGCATATTAGTGTTGTGATTCTATAATCCTAACCAAATTCTAACATTTAATCTTTACTATTAATAGCTTTAATAAAGTTTACACAGAGAAAAAATGCGAATCAATTAAACATAAACCCATTAAAATGCCTAAAGTATTTGAATATTTCGGGTTCATTTTTATGTTCTATTCTAATGAGCACAAGCCAATTCATATACATATTCAGTATAATGAGTTTGAATCAATTGCTGAATTTCTATTGAAAAACGGTAAAATTGTAGGCTTTAAAATAAAGAAATCAAAGGGAAAATTTCCAATACCAGAATCTAAAATGGTGGAAGTAAAAAAATTCCTCACTGTATATAAACAGGATATTGTAAATTTATGGGTTGAATATTTCGAATTAGGTAAAAAACCTAAGTGTATAAAGATTACCAAAAAATTATGAATCAATGAAAATACTAGATGCCATTCATACGAATAATTTGAGCTTGAAAGTCACTTTTTTAAACGGAAATAAAACAGTTATAAAAAATATTGACTTACATTCTTATTTGGAAAATCATCCCAACCCACACACCCGCAAAATGGCAAATCAAACTTTACTTTCAGATATTGATATTCATCTAGATCGCTTGTCGTGGAAAGGTAATGTGCTTGACATAGATGTTGATACGCTATATAAATTGTAATAGATTTATAGCTCCAAGGTTTTCAAAATATTGGAGCTACAAAGTGCTTTAAAAGTTCTCTCATCCAAATAAAAGCAGCATTGCCTTATGCAAAAGCCGCTTTTACCAATTCTGCTTGCTCTTTTGTATGAATTTTCATGTAGCCTGTGGCTGGAGATGAACTTGGTTTTCTGGCTATTACTTGCATAGATACTTTGAGATAAATGCGAATTACATAATCCCAATAGCCCATATTTTGAGGTTCTTCCTGCACCCAACAAACCCTAGCCAATTGGTATTTGACCAAAATTGCCGTTACTTGTTTTTCAGGAAATGGATACAATTGCTCTATTCTGACTATGGCAACGTCTTTCCTATTATTTGTTTGTTGCTCGTTTAATAAATCGTAATAAACCTTTCCTGTGCAAAGCAATACTTTTTTCACCTGTTTCGTATCTACATAACTGTCATCGTATGTTTCCTTGAATGAGCCATTCATAATATCATCTACCGAAGAAATCACTAATGGGTGACGCAGAAGAGATTTTGGAGTGAAAATCACGCATGGTTTGCGGAAATTCCAAGCCAATTGCCTACGCATAATATGGAAGATGTTGGCAGGCGTAGTGAGGTTGGCAATTATCATGTTGTACTCTGCCGCCATTTGCAAGAAGCGTTCGGGCCGAGCAGACGAATGTTCTGGTCCTTGACCTTCATAGCCATGAGGCAGCAACATTACCAAGCCATTCATTCTCGTCCATTTGGTTTCAGCACTTGATATGAATTGGTCAATCATCGTTTGAGCTCCATTGGAAAAGTCGCCAAATTGGGCTTCCCATATTACCAACGCATTGGGCGTAGCCATAGCGTAGCCATATTCAAAACCTAGCACACCATATTCTGAAAGCAAAGAATTGAATATTTTAATTTTAGATTGGTCTTCTTGTATATTGTCTATCTGGCAATAAGATTCATTGGTTTCAGTATCGAAAAAGCAAGCGTGACGATGTGAAAATGTGCCTCTTTTTACATCTTGCCCGCTAAAACGCACAATTTTTTTCTCCGCAAGCAGCGAACCATACGCAAGCAATTCGGCCAAAGCCCAGTTTACTTTTTTATCTTCAAATAGCAATTTTGAACGCTCTTTTAACAAATTCTCTATTTGTTTCAAAGGCTTGAAACTGGCAGGCGTGCTAGTAAGTGCTTTTGCTATTTTATCAAAAGTTTCTTTACTTATAGATGTATTTGGCGATTGCTCAAAGTCCTTTTCAGTTGCTTTTTGCAAATGCAGCCATTCTTGCTCCAATTTTTGAGGAATATATTTCAATGCCTTTTCCTTCACCATGCTCAGTTTGCTTTGCAATAGTTCTTTGAATTGTACATCCATTTCCTCAGCTTGTGAAGCATTTAATTCACCTCTATCTATTAATCTTTGCTTATAAAGTTCTCTTACATTGGAATGTTTAGCAATGGCTGCATACATTTTAGGTTGTGTAAAGCGAGGCTCGTCACTCTCATTATGCCCATTTTTGCGGTAGCAAACCATATCTATAAATATGTCTTTCCCAAAAAACTGACGGTATTCTATGGCTGTTTTGGCTGCAAATGCTACTGCTTCGGTATCGTCTCCATTTACGTGAATAATTGGGGCATCAATTACTTTGGCGACATCGGTACAATAAACTCCAGAACGTGCATCTTCCAAATCGGTAGTGAAACCGACCTGATTATTGATTACAAAGTGAATAGTGCCACCCGTTGTGTATCCCCTCAAATTAGCCATTTGAATAGTTTCGAACACTACGCCTTGCCCGGCTACAGCAGCATCGCCATGAATTAAAATCGGTACTGCTTTTGAAAAATCGCCCTTATATTCATCATCAATCTGAGCTCTTGTATACCCTAAAACCAAAGGATCTACTGCTTCAAGATGTGAAGGGTTTGGCATCAATTTCAAGTGCATTTTTTTGTTATATAATGTGGTAATCTCGCTCGAATACCCCATGTGATATTTTACATCACCCTGACCTTGAATATCGTCTGGGTTAATATTCCCTTCAAATTCATTGAATATCTGCTCATACGTTTTGCCCATAATGTTGCAAAGCATGTTCAGCCTGCCCCTGTGAGCCATACCAATCACCACTTCTTGCACGCCCATTAGTGAAGCCACATTTATAATAGTGTCTATGGCCACAATAGTATTTTCACCTCCTTCCAAGCCAAATCTTTTCTGACCTACATATTTAGTAGCCAAGAAATTTTCAAACAAAACTGCTTCATTTAGTTTGGAAAGAATGCGTGTTTTGATTTCGTGCGATGGATTGTAGGCCTGTGCAGCTTTCTCAAATTCGGTACGCAACCAACGCTGAATTTCAGGTTTGCGAATGAAAGTATATTCAAATCCGAACGAACCCACATACACCTTGCGAAGTGTATCAATAATCTCTTTCAGACTTGCATTTTCTAGCCCTATTTCCTTACCTGCTTTAAATTTTATGGTCAAATCAGCATCGCTAAGCCCGAAATCAGATAAATTAAGCCCTGCCTCGTGGTCTCTTCTTTCCCTGATAGGATTGGTGCTAGCTTTCAAATGCCCCCATCTTCTATAGCTACGAATGAGGTTGTAAACAAATATTTCTTTTTCATTAAAGCTCTCGCTTGGTTGGGCTGAACCATTTTTAGCATAGCCATTACTTTCCCCATATTTAGCTAAAGAAAAATCGAAGCCTTCAAAAAATTTTTGCCAAGTAAAATCTACTGATTCAGGGTTTTCTTTATAAGATTGATAAAGGGTGTCGATGGAAATCGGGTCTGCGTTTGCGATGAAGGAAAACTGGTCCATGTTATGTATTGGTAACGGAATATTTGGCTAAGGTAAATAAAGCCGTAAAAATACTATTAATTGTGTGATTAACAGTATTTGAAGCCTATAAAAAGAGTTGAATTAACAATCCCAGCTATAATAATTGTGATCAGAATCTAATTCAAAGCCTGTATTCTGATACAAATTATTGCCAATGTCGTTCGATTTGGTAGTTTCTAAAATCATACCGCAACTGAGGGTGGTTTTGCAAAAGGTTTTGGCTGCATCAATCAAAGCAACTGAAATTCCAAGTCCTCGAAAATGAGTTTCTACATACAAATCATTCAAAAGCCACAATTTTTTCATGCGGGTAGACGAAAAAATAGGGTACAATTGCACAAATCCAGTTAAAATTTTCTCTTTATTTTCTTGAACAAAAATCTCAGAATCGTTATTCCTCAACCGTTCTGCTAAAAATAATTTCGCCTGTTCAATGTCTGAATTCTTTTGGTAGAAAATTCGATAATTATCAAATAGAGTCACTAATTTATCCAAATCAGTAAATTCAGCCTTTCTTGTTGTCATTTTTTATAATAATGGATAATACTTTTCTTCAATCACTTTCAAATGATGTTGTTGATGCCCAACCATTTGAAAACCAAGGGCTAGCACTGATATTTCTATCCTAAAGCAAATGCCTATATTATGAATAGTAGAGACTTCAAAACTTTTAAAAAGCATTATATTAGACGATTTTACCTCCAACAATTCATTTAATATATCATCTATATTTCTTTTATGAGCAAATGAATGGGCAGCCAATAATTTCTCGTCATAGCTGGGTAACACCGTTTTATCGCCACGGGCAAATCGCAACGCTCGATAAGCTTGTATGCGATCGTTATCAATTAAGTGCTGGAAAATATCCTTTACCGTCCATTTGCCAGGTTGATACACTTTATCTCCTATTTCTTTTAGCTTTTTTATATTAATATTCTCTATATCAATCTTAGATTTTTCTAAAGCGTCAAACAGATTTTCTTCAACTACCAGATTAATATAGCGGTCGAAAAACTCCGGCATGGGATTAATTTCACTTTTTGTCATTTTGATATATCACAATTTCATTTTGTAAATGTATCAAATGCTTATATAAATAATTTAGACATTGATTTATATTTGTAGCACTTTATAAACAAGAGTACAAATGAAAATTGCCATTGCAGCCGACCATGCCGGAGTTGCCCACAAAAAGTCTATTTTAGAATTTTTAAAAGCCCAAGGCCATGAAGTGAAAGACTTCGGAACCAACAGCGAAACATCGGTCGATTATGCCGATTATGCACATCCTGTGGCTAAGGTGGTTGAAAATAAAGAATTTAACTATGGAATTTTAATATGCGGTACGGCCAACGGAATGCTGATGACAGCCAATAAGCACCAAGAAATTAGAGCCGGGTTGGCTTGGACAGAAGAAGTAGCGGGAATCATCCGTGCTCACAACAATGCAAATATTATTGGAATTCCAGCAAGGTTTGTAAGTGTAGAAGCTGCTATTGCTATGGTAAACAAGTTTTTAAATACTGAATTTGAAGGCGGAAGGCACGAAAATAGAATTAATAAAATACCTTGCTAAATAAAAATCTTCCACTATCTTTGCAGTCCTTTTTCAGAAAACACAGCAATGGCAAATCATAAATCAGCAATCAAAAGGATTCGTACAAACGAAGCAAAAAGACTTAGAAACAGATATCAGTTGAAAACCACCCGTACCTTCATCAAAAGATTGAAAGCATTGGATAAAAAAGTGGATGCTGATAAATTATATATTGAGGTTTCTTCAATGCTTGATAAATTGGCAAAGAAAAATATCATTCATTGGAAAAATGCAGCCAATAAGAAATCAAAACTGGCACATTTCGTAGCGAAAATAGCTGCTTAGTCGATTTGGTAAAAAATACAGCCCTTGTAAATTAATTTTACAAGGGCTTTTTCATTTCCAGTGAACGGTCTGTGTGGCCTAAATTCTTATTTGGTGCAATCAAGTCACGCACAAGTGCTTTTAACTCCTTGATTTCAGGGAAACGGCCTTCAATTTTCCGGTTAAAAATAGGCTTTTCATCCAACCTAATTTCAAAATTTCCCCCAATTTCCGAAGGTACAAGCGATACCTCATAAAGCTCTTCTTCAAATGTGGAAAGCAACTCCTGTGCCATCCAAGCCGAGCGAAGCAGCCAGCTACACTTTGGGCAATATTCTATGGTGATTTTGGGCTTTTTAAGCATGTCAAATTATCAATTTAAAAATGAAAAATAATTGAGGTTTCAATTTGGCAATTCCTATTCATTTATTAGCAAAAAGGTGTAATTTAAGCTGTAATTTACAGATATATTTATAGACCATATTCATTAATATCTCGTTAAAAGTATATATACTTCAGATTTACAAGCCACCATATTTTTTGTAAATGTGCATAAGTTTTTTTATTGAATCCAGAGGCAAAAATAGCGTAACCAATACTTATTTATTATCGATATAATAAGCTATCAATCAATGTATTATACATGATAAAATAGGCAAAGGCGGCACTTATAAGCCCACTTGCAAACACGTAACAATTTGTTAATATTTGTTTCATCGATTTGCACAGCATCTCAGTGCCATTTTATAAAGTAGAGAAATCAATACTCCACTTTTCATGAAAATAATCGGAAATCTATCAAACATTCGAAGCAGCACACGAAGTTATAAGGGGAAAACTATAAGCAATATGAATATGCCATCAGACGAAAAATTATTGATTGAAAACCCCAATCGCTTTGTGTTGTTTCCGATTCAACATCAAGATGTTTGGCACATGTACAAAAAAGCAGAAGCCAGTATATGGACTGCTGAAGAAATAGATCTTTCTCAAGATGCAAACGATTGGGCAAGGCTAAACAATGAAGAGAAGCATTTTGTGAGCCATGTATTGGCATTTTTTGCGGCAAGTGATGGTATAGTGAATGAAAATCTGGCGATGAACTTTTTCAATGAAGTACAGTATCCAGAAGCCAAGTGTTTTTACGGTTTTCAAATAATGATGGAGAATATTCATTCTGAAACCTACTCATTATTGATTGATACTTATATTAAAGACAATAAAGAGAAAGATAAGTTATTCAATGCACTTACCACCATTGATTGTGTAAAGAAAAAGGGAGAATGGGCATTGAAATGGATTAACAGCCCGCATTTCACCGAGCGCTTGGTGGCATTTTGTGCCGTAGAAGGCATATTTTTCTCGGGAAGTTTTTGCTCGATATTTTGGTTGAAAAAACGTGGATTAATGCCTGGATTGAGCTTTTCGAATGAACTTATTTCACGTGATGAAGCGTTACATTGTGAGTTTGCATGCTTGCTTTACACCGACCATATAAAAAATAAATTGCCTGAAGAAAGGGTTTTTGAAATCATTACCGATGCAGTGAAAATTGAGCAAGAATTCGTAACAGATGCTCTGCCTGTGAATCTGATAGGCATGAATGCCAAACTAATGAGCCAATACATCGAATATGTGGCTGATGTGTGGTTGCAGGCTTTGGGATGTAGCAAATATTACGGTACGCAAAATCCATTCGACTTTATGGAATTGATTTCGCTACAAAATAAAACCAATTTCTTTGAGAAAAGAGTAGCAGAATACCAAAAAGCAGGCGTAATGGGCGACAAGACAGCTCAGTCATTTACTGTAGATGCCGACTTTTAATGTTGAATCTCGTCCAAAATATTTGCCTAAGATAACTAGGTAGATAAGATGTAGAAAACTTGTTATCTTAAAGAAGAATAACTGTATTAAGTTTGAATTTGGAATAAACAGCCATGAGGTTGTACACATAACATGGAAACAAAAATTGAGAATAAATTATATAAACCACTTGAACCAATGAATGTACAGCAAACATTGAGTGTACTTAAAAGTATGCTCGTAATTAAACGAGACGGTAGAAAAGAGACCGTAAAGTTCGATAAAATTACAGCCCGTATTGAAAAGCTTTGCTATGGGCTGGAGCGTGATTTTATCGACCCGATAGAAGTAGCCAAAAAGGTAATTGATGGCATGTACGATGGTATCTCTACATTAGAAATTGATAACTTGGCTGCCGAAGTTGCTGCTTCGCTTACCACCAGCCACCCAGATTATGCTATTTTAGCGGCTCGTATTGCTATTTCCAATCTTCACAAGGTTACAAGCAAGTCTTTCACCAACACTATGAAAAGGCTTTATACCTATGAAGACCCGAAAACTGGTGAAAATGCCTCGTTGATAGCCAAAGAAGTGTATGAAGTAATCCGCAAACATGCTTCCACTCTCGATTCAAGCATTATTTACGATAGAGATTTCAACTACGATTATTTCGGATTCAAAACTTTAGAGCGTTCTTATTTATTAAAATTAGATGGAAAAGTAGTAGAACGACCGCAACACATGATTATGCGTGTGGCTGTGGGCATTCATGGCGATGATATTGAGTCTGTGTTGGAAACCTACCATTTGATGTCGGAAAAATGGTTTACCCATGCCACACCTACACTTTTCAATGCAGGTACGCCTAAGCCACAATTGTCTTCTTGTTTCTTATTGACTATGCAGGATGATAGCATTGAAGGCATTTACGATACATTGAAACAGTGTGCCAAGATTTCTCAATCAGCAGGAGGAATTGGGTTGAGCATTCACAACATCAGAGCTACAGGTTCTTACATTAAAGGCACTAACGGCACTTCAAATGGCATCATTCCAATGCTACGCGTATTTAATGATACAGCCAGATATGTGGATCAGGGAGGTGGAAAACGAAAGGGAGCATTCGCCATTTATCTTGAGCCTTGGCATGCAGATATTTTTGAATTTCTTCAATTGAAAAAGAATACAGGCAAAGAAGAAATGCGTGCTAGAGATCTTTTCTACGCCATGTGGATTTCGGATTTATTTATGAAGCGAGTAGAGGCAGCTGATGTATGGTCGCTATTTGACCCCAATGAAGCACCCGGATTAGCAGAAACTTATGGAGATGATTTTGAAAAATTATATGAAAAATATGAGCGTGAAGGCAAATTCCGCAGGCAAGTAAAAGCCCAAGATTTGTGGTTTGAAATTGTAGAATCACAAATTGAAACGGGAACCCCATATATTTTGTATAAAGATGCCTGCAACAAAAAATCAAATCAGAAAAACTTAGGCACAATCAAGTCGAGCAACTTGTGTACTGAGATTTTGGAATTTACCTCGAAGGATGAAGTGGCGGTTTGTAATTTGGCCTCATTGTCACTTCCTAAATTTATTATTAATGGTAAATTCGATCACCAAGAATTGTATAGAGTAACTAAAACGGTAACCAAAAACCTCAATAAAATAATTGATGTAAACTATTATCCTGTTCCAGAAGCCGAAAGAAGCAACAAACGCCACCGCCCGATTGGTATTGGTGTACAAGGTTTGGCAGATGCTTTCATTATGCTCAGAATGCCTTTTGAATCAGAAGAAGCTCAGGGACTGAACAAAGATATTTTTGAAACATTGTATTATGCTTCCATGGAAGCCTCAATGGAACTGGCAATCAAAGAAGGTGCATACGAAACATTTAAGGGTTCGCCTGTATCGAAAGGTATTTTCCAATTTGATATGTGGGGTGTTACGCCAAACTCAGGTCGTTGGAATTGGGATGAATTGAAACAAAAAGTGAAAAAGAATGGCGTTCGTAATTCTTTATTGCTCGCTCCGATGCCAACCGCATCTACAGCCCAAATATTAGGCAACAATGAAAGCTTCGAGCCTTATACCTCAAATATTTATAAACGTGAAGTGCTTTCTGGAGCTTTTGCTGTAGTAAATAAACATTTGTTGAAAGACTTGATCAAATTGAACTTGTGGAACGACAGCATGAAAAATAAAATCATGGGTGCTAATGGATCTATCCAAGATATTAAAGAAATACCGCAACATATCAAAGATTTGTACAAAACCGTTTGGGAAATCAAACAAAAAACCATAATTGATATGTCGGCCGATAGAGGAGCTTTCATTTGCCAAAGCCAAAGTCTGAATATTTACATGAGCGAGCCAAACTTTGGCAAAATCACCTCAATGCACTTTTACGCTTGGAAAAAAGGATTGAAAACGGGCATGTATTACTTAAGAACACAAGGTGCTTCGGAAGCCAAGAAATTTACAGTTGAAAAACAAGCAGAGCCTTCCATCACACCAATCACAAATGTGAAAGAGCAAAACTTAGCAGATATGGCTTGCTCGCTCGATGACCCAGCAGGCTGCGAAGCTTGCAGTGCATAAGCATTTTAAACTTTAAAATTTGAGAGGACTGGTAGATTACCAGTCCTTTTTTATTTATTCTACCTTAGTTTTAAATATTCAATTTACGGGAATATATATAGAAATATCTGTTCCCTTCCCCTTCAATGAAAGAAATTTGACAGTACCATCGTGCAGTTCAGTGCGGGCTTTAATGTTGTTAATGCCATTTTTTAGCGATTTTGAAACTAGTTTTTTCATGTCGAACCCAATTCCATTATCGGAATATTTGAAAGAAATAAAATCATTCTCTATTTTAATTTGAATGTTTACCTCGCTAGCCTTTGCATGTTTTAAGGTGTTATTAATTGCCTCCTGACATATTCGATATAGTGTTATTTCTAAATTTCGATTGATACGAAATTCAATATCAGGTGCAACAAAGCTAAAATGAATATCGGCAGTTTTTTTGGTTTGCTCAATGAGCATTCTGATGGCTGAAAATACGCCAAAATCGTTCAGCACTGATGGCATGAGATTAAAAGAGATAGTTCTGGTTTCGGCAATGGTATCATCAAGCAATTGCTTGAGTTGAAGCAAAGTTTTTCGATTATTTTCATTTGGAAGATCTGCCGGGTTCAAATTTTCAGTGGTTAATTTCAGCCCAGTAAGCATTTGGCCTATACCATCGTGCAATTCGAGTGCTATTCGTTTTCTTTCATCTTCTTGTCCTTTTATCAGGGCGGCATTTCGTAGTTTATCTTGGTGCTTTTCTAGCTCATATTTTTCCTGAGTCGCTTTCAAGAGTGCAGTTTTAGCATTCAAAACTGATAAATTTGCCACTTTTAATTGTTCATTACTTAATTTGAGTTCATTTTCTCTGGCTACCAAATTAGTGAGTGCGTTGTCGATTTGCTTATAAGTGGGGATGAAAATAAAGAATCCTTCCATAATCAAAGTTAGGACAGTGATGACAAAAAGGAAAATCTCAATTCTTTTTAGGTTTTCAATTCTTTGCTTCGCCTCTGTATCGTATTTGAAAACTATAGCATCCATAGCTTTCAAAAATGCCCGTTCGTTTTGCAGCATTTTAGTAAGTGAATTTTTTATGATTTGATTTCTTTCGGCATTGGGATTTTCAAGCTGTAGGCTAATATTTTGGGCGTTGGAATAAATTATATTGAAAATAGGATCAATTTTGGCAAACATACTATCTAGTTTTCTGCTATTTTCTACAGGAATAACGGTTTCTAATTCTAGTTTGCCTGACATCAAACCTTTATGGCATTTTGCCCATAATTCCAAAATAGAAGCTAAATCTTGTAAATAAATTTCGGAATCAGGCACATAGATTGCAGGATTGGCGAGTAAAATACTGGTTTTACACAACCTTTGACTGAGCATCCGTTGCCTGCCAGCGATGTTCACAACCCTCGAATCAGACTGTTGGTTGGTGATTGAAACCTGAATAAATATTTGCCCCACGATCAAAAAAAAAGCTACCAGACTGAGTGCCAAAATGTAGAGCTTCTTTAGTTTTATAGGCAATTTTTTCTCAATCGGCAAGTTTTTCATTTTAACATCAAAATA